>JADFVM010000287.1 GCA_015222555.1 Pseudomonadota bacterium | reverse complement strand
GGACACGCCGGTTTTTTAGAGGCCAAGATCAAGATGTTAAAGATTAAGCCCGATGCTTTTGGTAATGCTAAAGTAGACGGATCACTGCTGGAGGATACGTTCCAGGAGATAGAGCGACTGGAAGCACATATAAGGAATAATACCATTTCAATTCAAGAAGCAATAACCCTCTCTATTCGGATAGAAACACATATGGTTGAAAAAAAATATAACAGCCTCATAGAGATTGTAGAGCCGTCGCTGCAAAAGATCTTTAGAAATTTAACGGAGACGGATAATCATATAAACAAGATCAGGTCAGCTGCAGAAAGGTTTGGCATTCCTGTTGATGAGCTGGAAATCAAAAGTGCATAGGCTTGCAGGCAATGACGTCAGAGAATGTTGGCTGCAACCTCTGCCAGCTCGGAGCGCTCCCCTTTGGAAAGAGTGGCGTGGCCAGCGATCTCTTCATTTTTAAATCGTTCCACAACATAAGTCAGGCCGTTGCTTGATGAGTCGATGTAGGGGTTGTCAATCTGGTAGGGATCACCTGTAATGACAACTTTTGTATTATCGCCGGCACGTGTGATGATGGTTTTGATCTCATGGGGGGTCAGGTTTTGAGCCTCATCAATAATTAAATATTGATTCGGTATGCTTCGCCCCCTGATATAGGTGAGCGGTTCAATCTCTAAAATTCCTTCACCCATTAACTCCGTATATCTTTGATGTTTGCCCTCCCGCTTTCTCTTTCCCTTGCCATCGGTCCCAAATATAAGCTCAAGGTTGTCAAATATCGGTTGCATCCAGGGAGTAAGTTTCTCCTTTATGTCTCCTGGAAGATAACCTATATCCCTTCCCATAGGAAAGATGGGCCGGGAAACGAGCAGACGATGATATACCTCTTCGTCAACAACTTTTCTCAGACCCACAGCAAGGGCAATCAGCGTTTTTCCTGTACCCGCCTTTCCGGCAAGGGAGACAAGTTTAATGGAGTCATCGAGAAGGAGATCCATGGCAAACCTCTGCTCGGCATTTCTTGGATAGATGGACCAGATACTGTCTTTTGCTACGTTGAGAGGGGTAAGGCAGTTTGACTCTTTATCAAAACGGGCAAGGGCCGTATGTTTCTCATTGTTTTCATCTACAAGTATAAATCCTTCATGAGGGTGCGCTTCAGTTCCCTCAAGTTTCATGCTTCCCGTCTCATAAAAATCATCAATCTTGGATTTCGATACAGTTAGTTTTGTAATACCTTCATAGAGCTCACTTATTTCCACCCTGTCTACTTCATAGTCTTTGGCCTGAAGACCGAGGGCGTCCGCCTTTATTCTGAGATTAGTATCTTTAGTAATGAGAATGACTGGTTTATCACTGTTCTCCTTAAGATCCATGGCAACACAAAGAATCTGGTTGTCTGCTTTGTCAATGATCAATTCCGGAGGCAGATGACTTGTTCTCTGCGCAGGGATAAAAACCCTGATCGTTCCCCCGTTCTCAAGGTCAATACCTTTATAAAGAGGGCCTTTCGACCTTAAGGTGTCAAGGATGCGCGATACTTGCCTGGCGTTTCGACCGATTTCATTGAGATCTTTTTTGAAGCGATCCAGCTCTTCAATGACAACGATGGGAATGACTACATCGTTATCTGCAAAGGCATAGAGGGAATTGACATCATGGAGAAGAACATTTGTGTCCAATACATAATATTTTTTCATGAATAGACTCTTTCGAAAGGGGCAGGACTGTGACGTATTAGGTCCCTTAAATAATTACCCATAAGTTGGCTCAAACTCCATGATAGGCTGCCCGTCTTTCCAGTAAGGTGAGATGGCGCGAAGTCGTTCAATGATGAGAGGGAGATTTTCAATGACATAATCCGCTTCTTCCATTGTGTTGTAACAGCTTAGGGAGAACCTGATAGACCCGTGAGCAGCGGTAAAGGGAACACCCATTGCTCTTAAAACGTGGGACGGTTCCAGTGATCCCGATGTGCAGGCCGATCCTGATGAAGCGGCAATGTTGAGTTCGTTCAGAAGTAGCAAAATCCCCTCACCTTCAACATATTCAAAACTGATATTTGTTGTGTTGGGTAGCCTGTTTTCACGATCGCCATTGACAATCGCCCTGGGCACTCTTTCCAGAATTCCATTTTCAAGCCTGTCTCTTATCTCCCGAACGACAGTGTTTTCTTCAGTAAGACGTCCTGCCGCCAGTTCAACGGCCTTGCCCAGCGCAATAATGGAGGCAACGTTTTCCGTGCCGGCTCTTCTGTTTTTCTCCTGATGTCCCCCTCTTAAAAAGGGCCGGAATTTTGTGCCTCTTCTAACATAGAGTGCGCCTACACCTTTTGGCGCGTGAAGCTTGTGACCGGAAAGGGACAACATATCGATAGCGCTGTCTTTCATGTTTATGGGAATTTTCCCTACGGCCTGGACGGCGTCAGTATGAAAAAGGACGCCCCGCTCCCTGGCCATTCTTGCCATCTCTTCTACCGGAAAGATCACGCCTGTTTCATTGTTGGCCATCATAATTGAAACAAGGGCCGTATTTTCGTTAAGAAAATGAGAATATTCGTTAAGGTCAAGCATCCCTTTGCTGTCTACCTTCAATTCAACGACTGCAATGCCCTGCCTTTCAAGATAGGGTGCGAGGGAAAGGATGGCCGGGTGCTCGACCCTGGTTGTTATGATCTCTTTTCTGTCAGGGTAGGCCTGCAAGGCTGAAAAGATAGCCGTGCTGTTACTTTCAGTGCCGCAGCTTGTGAAAATGATTTCCGTTGAATATTCTGCCCCGAGTACGTTAGCTACTCTATCTCTGGCTTCGTCAACCTTCCTTCCAACCTGTCCACCAAAGGTATGCATACTTGAGGGATTCCCGTAAAGGTCAGTGAGGTAGGGTTTCATTTCTTCAAAGACTTCCTCAGCCACTTTGGTAGTGGCATTATTATCCATATATATTACGTTAGTATTCAAGCGATTTCTCCTCAGTTAATAGTCAATGTTAGTAACTTAGAAATAATATTCCGCGATTTTCTGGCAGAATATTATTTAGCTTCGCACAATCGCCCTCAGAAGACATGCTACGAAGACTTGATTTCGTGAAGGCACTTACACCCCTCAAGGGGGTACCGAAAATAGTCCGGTTCATCCGGGCCAGGTCAATATTGTGTTGAAGGATCCTTAATCAGACTGTAATTGTATAACAATGTCGGGGGATACCATTTCCCTCAGCTTCTCTTCAATACTTTCCACCGTATAATAGGCGCTGACGCATGATGAACACTGGCCTCTTAGTGCAACTATCACCTCATTGCCATCAATGTCAATGAGCTCAATATCTCCGCCATCCTGCTTGAGGGCCGGCCTGATCTCTTTCTCAATGGTTTCCGATATGAGCGAGATTTTCTGAAGGTTGGTCATGGACGGTTTTTTCCTGGGGACCTCTTCCTTTACATGGACCTCCTGTCCCTTTACCTTCCAGACTCTTTCTATAATATCCTCAATGGCCGGATGACAGGTCTGACATCCACCTCCCGCCTTGGTGTAGTTTGTGACATCTTCAACGGTTCTCAGATCGTTTTCCGTGACCGTTTTTTCAATGAATTTTTCGTGGATGCCAAAGCATTGACAAACAAGAGGACCTTCCTCTTCTTCAATGTGCTTAAGGTCTATTCCCCTGTAATCGGCAATGGCCGCATCGAGCGCCTCTTTTCCCATGACGGAACAATGCATCTTTTCCTTTGGCAGTCCGCCAAGAAAGTCTGCAATATCCTGATTTGTGATGACTTCTGCTTCGGGGATGGTTCTCCCTATAATCATTTCAGTCAGAACAGATGAAGAGGCAATGGCGCTTCCACAACCGAAGGTCTGAAACTTGGCGTCAAGTATTTTCTCCGTTCCCTCTTCTATTTTAAGCATGAGCTTCAGTGCATCTCCGCAACTGATTGAGCCGACGTCACCGACTGCATCGGGGTTTTCAATAACACCCACATTTTTCGGGTGCAAAAAATATTCTTTTACTTTATCGGTATAATCCCACATGATACTCCTCCAATTTTCAATGTCATCATTTTAATCATAGCGTTTGTAAAAAGCAAGTATGTTATACTTCTCCTTTCGATGCTCGAAGGCCGAAAAAGTTTTAATTGTTTGAAAATGAATATCAGATACATTGATGAATGATGCAAGAACCCATGGTTTCTGCTAATAAATATGAAAAAGAATTGATTTGCAGATTATGAATGTCAAAAATCAAAAAATATATGGCGGTAAGGTTCTCGATATTCATCTGGAGAAAGCGACCCTGCCCAATGGAAAAGAGGTCGATCTTGAAATAATCAGGCATCCGGGAGGCGCTGCGGCACTGCCTTTTTATGATAACGGGGATGTATTGATGATCCGTCAGTTTCGTCATGCTACCGGCGGCATAATATGGGAAATACCGGCCGGCAGGATAGATGATGGAGAAGATCCCCAAAATTGCGCATACCGCGAACTGCAGGAGGAAGGAGGTGTCATTGCCGGCACGATGGAAAAACTGGGTGAGTTTTTTTCTACACCCGGCTTTTGCACAGAGGTGATACATCTTTATTTGGCAAAAGATCTGACCGTCTGCCGTCAAGAATTGGAAGCGGATGAATATTTACAGGTGGAGAGGCTGCCCTTCAGTGTGGCCCTGGAAAAGGTGTACAGTGGAGAAATCATGGATTCAAAGACGATGCTGGCCCTTCTTCTTGCCAGCAAAACCATCCTTTAAAGCCAGAGAAAAAGCATGGATTATTGGTTTGACAATGGTTTATTTCTTGTCTAATATCAACAACCTGACGATTATTTTAATAAGCTTTAAATGATGACATCTTTTTACATACTTTCAGCATTGTCCGGTTAGAAAGTTGCGTGCAACTAATCTGGACAATGAGAACCTCAAAGTTCTGTCATTCCCGCATTTTTTAAGCGGGAATCCATGACTCAGGCTTTCTGGATGCCCGATAAAAGCACTCGGGCATGACACATTTAATTAACTTTGTCATAGCAAAAACTTAACCGGACAATGCTTACATGCTTTCAGAATTACGCATAAAGAATTTTGCCATCATAGAAAGCCTCGATTTCTCTTTTCAGTCAGGAATGAATGTTCTTACCGGTGAGACGGGTGCAGGGAAATCCATCATTATACAGGCGGTCAACCTTATTTTAGGCGACAGGGCCTCCACCGGTCTTGTGAGAAGCGGTGAAAAAGAGGCCTCAGTGGAAGCGGTCTTTTGCCTCGCGGGGGAAATGCGCATAAGGGAGAGCTTGGATGCGCTTGGAATGGATGCCGATGATGAGTTACTGATCAGGCGAGTTATCTCGCAGGAAGGGAAAAACAGGGTTTATATTAACGGCACACTGTCAACAATCGGAATGCTTTCGGGGATTACAGAAAACCTTATCAGTATCTCAAGCCAGCATGAACACCAGACCCTTTTAAGACCTGACCATCACCTTTATTTCTTGGACAGTTATGGAAAGCTGGATGGAGAACGTGAGAAATATCAGGAGGCCTACCGAGGCTGGAAGAAGTTAAAAAAGAAGCTGGACGGCATGAGAGAGGCTGAGAAGAACCATGAAGAGAGGCTTGATCTGCTTACCTTTCAGCTTGATGAAATAGAAAGCGCTAGCATTGAACCTCATGAAGATGAACATCTTAAGGAGGAGAGGAGCATTCTCATCAATGCTGAGAAACTTGCAGGTGGTGCAGCTCATGGCGATGATGTCATTTATGCTTCAGAAAACGCACTTATTACACAATTAAGTAAAGTCATTGCCCGGACGAGAGATTGTGCGGCCATAGACAGCCAACTCCTTGGTACGGTGGAGACTCTGGAAAATATTCTCTTTCAGATGGAAGATGCCGCCTTGTCGTTGAGAGACTATGGAAGCAACATCACCGTTGATCCGGTGAGGCTGGACGTGGTGGAAGAACGGCTTCTTTATCTGGAAAAAATTCTGAAAAAATATGGTCCAACGACGGATGATGTCATAACGTCTGCAAAGCGTATTGAAGCCGAGTTGGAAAGCATTAAAGACAGCGGGGCAACAACTGACGAGATAGAAGAAAAACTGGGGGAAAGATGGACTCATTCTGCGGAACTGGCCAGAAGGTTATCTTCAAAAAGAAAAGAGGCGGCAGCTACACTTTCTAAAAAGATGAAAAAAGAACTTGAAGAACTTGGAATGAAAGAAACGCACTTTGATATCCGCTTCAGTTCGCTTTTAGCAGAAGGGGGGCAAAATGACGAAATTCTGTGTGAAAATGGCCTGGAAGAAATTGAGTTCTATCTTTCCACAAATCCGGGGGAAGAACCAAAACCGCTTGCCAGGATCGCCTCGGGAGGTGAACTTTCCAGGATTATGCTGGCACTTAAGGGCTGTATCCTTGGAGAAAGCAAAATGCCCACACTCATATTTGATGAAGTTGACTCAGGAATTGGCGGAGGGACGGCTGAAGTTGTCGGCAGAAAGATCAAGAATGTCTCAAAGGGCGCCCATGTCATTTGTATTACCCACCTTCCTCAAATTGCCGCATTGGGTGATGCTCATTACAAAGTTTCGAAAAATATCAAGGCAGGGCGGACCTTTACAAACATAGAAAGGCTTGATGCTGGCCAAAGAGTTGAGGAGGTGGCCAGAATGCTTGGGGGTATCGACATTACAGAAAAAACTAAAGAACATGCCTGGGAGATGTTAGAAAAGAATGCTTAGAAAAGCTAAAATTGGTGATGTGAAAACCATACATGCTCTTGTCGACAGCTATGCAAGAAAAGGGGCCATGCTTCCAATTGCTCTTGTCGACCTTTATGAGCGGGCCCGTGATTTTTATGTCTTTATTGATGATGATTCAAAAGAAATTATTGGGACCTGTGCTCTCCATATTTGTTGGGAAGATCTCGGGGAAATCAGGTCCCTTGCAGTAAAAGATGAAGAGAGGTTGAAGGGTGTAGGTCGAAAAATGGCCCTGGCCTGTCTGGAAGAGGCTGCAATGCTTGGCCTTCAGAAGGTCTTTGCACTCACCTATACGCCGGATTTTTTTGCAAAACTGGGATTTGAAGTAATAGATAAAAGTGTCCTGCCCCATAAGATCTGGGGGGAGTGCATCAAATGCTCAAAGTTTCCGGAGTGTGATGAAACGGCAATGATGCTGGAGTTGTAGTATGGCTTTATTTTTTTGGATGTCCTGCGCGAAGGAATGCGTCTCTAATCCTTAATCCCTAGTCCCTAATCCAGCAAATCGGGAGAGGGCTTGCCGATAAAGTAACCCTGGGCGTAATCTACACCTAATTCTTTCAGAAGTTTAAAGGACTCTTCATTTTCGACGAATTCAGCGACGGTTTTCATCTTCATTCCTTTTGCGACATCTGTTATGGATTTGACAACAATCTGGTCATCAGGGCTCTTATTCAGGTTCTTGATAAAGGAGCCGTCAATCTTTATAAAATCTACGTGCATTTCCCTGAGATAGGTGAAAGAGGTAAAGCCCACACCAAAATCATCGAGTGAAAAATGACATCCGATGGATTGTAAGGCTTTAATGAAATTAACGGCCTTCTCGATGTCGTAAATCGCCGCTGTCTCTGTAATTTCAAAGACAAGGTGGTTTGGATCTGCGCCGGTCTCTTTTATCTTTTCCTGTATAAAGTTCAGTAGTTGCTCGTCACCCAGTGTTTTCCCCGAAAGGTTCATGCTGAAGGTCAGGTGTCTACCCTGCCGGGCCAGTTCAGCCTGACATTTCATCGCTTTTTCTGTTACGACTCTATCGATGGCATTTACCAGGCCAAATATCTCGGCAATATTAATAAAAGCGCCTGGCAGCAGAATTTTGCCGTCTTCGCTCATTCTCACGAGAACCTCATAATGTGTGATGGTTTGATTCTGAATGTCGAATATCGGTTGAAACCAGAGCACAAAATTGTCCTCATCAAGGGCTTTCTGTATGCGTCCTTTCCAGGCCAGTCTCGAATGCATATGTTCCAGGGTAAGGTCCTCCGGCCGATAGACATCACTTCTGTTCCTGCCCTGTTCCCTTATTCGGATTAAAGCCGCATCGCCCTTTGTAAGCAAGTCTTTTAATGTATTTCCATGGTCGGGACAGAGAACAACGCCGATACTGACGGTCATGCGGACATCCTTGCCAATAACTTCCATAAGTTCAACGGATTTTCTTAACTGCTCTGCAATGTCAAGCCCTGCAGCTCTCTCTGTAAAAGGCAGAAAAAATGCAAATTCATCTGAACCCAGACGTCCCACGATGGCCTCTTTCGCCTCTTCCTGGCCTGCCTTGATGTCTTCAAGTTCATGTTTTAAAACACCAGCCGTTTGTTTGATTAACTGGTCTCCAACATTATGGCCATAGGTATCATTGATGATTTTGAGTCCATCTATATCCACAAGGAGGAGCACACCTGTTTTTCCGGTATGTTCTACCTTCTGAATCAGAGCATTCATCTCATTTGAAAACCTGTCTCTATTATAAAGACCGGTCAGGTTATCATAGGAGACAAGGTAGTCAATCCTTTCTTCAGAGCTTATTTTTTCTGTCAGATCTTCCTGAACTGCCAGAAAATGTGATATGTCACCTTTCTCATCCATAATCGGTGAAACCAATGTACTGACAATGTAGAATTCACCATTTTTATTTCTATTTTTAAATCTGCCTTGCCACGTTTTACCTGAAAGAATGACATCCCAAAATTCCTTGTATTCCTCAGCTGTTGTCTCACCCGATGAAAGGATTGCAGGTGTTTTGCCTGTCACTTCCTCTCTTGAATATCCCGTGACCTCTTCAAATCTCGGATTGACGTACTCAATGTTGCCATTAACATTGGTAATCAAAACGATATTGATACTTTTTTCTATGATTGCGGAAAGTTTCCTGAGTTCACGCTCTTTCTCTTTGCCTTCAATGATCCCGGCAAGGGTATTGGCCACTGTCGTTAGAAATTGCTCATCTTCTTCATCTTTCATGCATCCTTCTTCGAGATACATGCTGATGACGCCAAGTACTTTGCGTCCGGACAGGATTGGAACTGCAATTTCACCGTATGATTCCATACCTTCATAACGTATATCATGCTCATCGCCGACAGGATCTACAAATAGGGTTTCCTTGTTTTTAGCTGCCCGTCCGCAAATAGATACTCCAAAAGGTATTTCCGAACATGCGGCAAGATGCGGCTCTGACAAGCCTCGTTGTGTTTGCAGTATTAAACAATCAGGTTTTTCTCCCACAAGATAAATGGCGCCTTTGGATTTAAATGAAAGGCCGGGGATATCCAGAATCCGTTCCAGCGCCTTATCCAATTGTTCTTTTACAGGAATGTTCTCCAGAGATGTTTGCAGGATTAAGCTGATTGCCTGTTGGGTGAAAAAACTTTTTTCAATGGCATTTTCTGCCTCTTTACGCCTGGTAATATCCTGAACCGTTCCGATCATCTTGTCCGGTGTGCCACTTTCATCAAAGAGGACCTCAGCCTGTTCCTGAACAAACCGTATAGATCCATCAGGCAAGATGATGCGATGCTCCACACTATATGGGGTTCTATTATCCAATCCCTTTTTAACAGCGTCCTTAACCAGGTCCCTGTCATCGGGATGGACAAAACTTAAGAATGATTCATAGCTTGCGCCAAACTCGTGGGGGGCGACACCAAAAATTCGATAGACCTCGTAATACCAGCTTAACTTGTTCGTTTTGATATCCAATTCCCAGTTTCCGATATGGGCGATCCGTTGTGCATTTGCCAGCCTTGATTCACTCTCTCTGTAAGCGGAGGTGGTGGCCTTTATCTCACCGGCCATACCGTTAAAGGTGCCTGATAGACGTCCAATTTCATCACCACTTTTTACCGGTATTCTAATGTCATAATTCCCCATGGCAATCTCTCTGGCCGCAGTAGAAATTGACTTGATGGGCGTAACTATACGCCTGTTGAATATGATGAACAAAATGCCTATAAAGAGTGCAACGGTTATGGCCACCATAATGGCACCCTCTTTTATTTTGTCGACAGACTGGAGTACTTCATCCAGATCCATTTCGATGAGCAGTGTCCAGCCGTAGCTGGGCAGACACATCGAAGCGCCAAGAACCTCCACGCCTCGATAATTCTCGTAAATTCCCGTTGTTTCTTCGTCTTTTTCAATGCACAATCTAACCGGTTTTGTGTCTGCCACTTGATGTAGCGAAGCGTCTTTGATAAACCTTGATTCTGTGATTAAGAGTTTATCCTGGTTGACAAGATAAAAGTCCATTGTCTTCCTCTTTCCCGTCCCCCATGTTAAGGCACCCGTTTCTTTCATGAACGCACCACTTAACAGCCTTGATAGTTCAGAAAGAAGAATAATATTAGTGAAAACACCAATTTGTTCCCCCGTATCTTTGTTGGAAATAGGTGTGGCTATGACAATTTCAGGTAAGCCACTAAAGCCATCCTTTTTTTCTGTTGCGTAAGAGCCCCTTTTAGTCCTCTCAAAAAAAGGAAGCCCTGAAACATTAACCCCTATAGAGGATGGATCTGTAGATGCAACAATATGGCCTTCCAGTGAAATAATGTTGATAGTCCTGATGGTATTGTCAAGTGACTTCTTGTTTCGCGCCAGGTGGTCATTGAGAGACGCCGGATCACCTTCCCCGGTCTCAATAATTCTTTGCAACTCAGCCCGTATGAAACCGTCACTTGCGAAATCCTCGGCCCGTCTCCTGGACATTTCCAGAAACTGGTAAACGAGACCTTCATTTGCCTCTGCTATAACGGTCAAATCTTCAAGCGTATCATTTATTATGTGTTCTTTATTTTTGTTAAAGCTGACAAAGAATGTTATGAGAATAGGTAAGAGAACGGCGGTGATCGCGAAAAGGGCTTTGTAATATAGTGATAGGGCTGGCTTTTTCATCCTGATTTCGTAACCAAAATAAATGTTTATAGAGAGATTAATCTATAAGAATTATTAATGCAAGATTTTAAGCGTGTCCAAAAGGGGATAAAAAAGTAATTATAATGATATATGGATTGAATTAATTGATAATCTGGGATATTCTTAAAGTAAAAGGAAGTATGAGGGTGTATGTCAACGGGAAATAAGAAAATTCTTGCCATGATAATGGCGGGCGGTAAGGGGACAAGGTTGTATCCATTAACAAAGGAACGGGCAAAACCTGCCGTTCCCTTTGGCGGCAAATACAGGATCATTGATTTTGTCCTGACAAATCTGGTCAATTCCGGAATTAATTCTATTTATGTCCTCACCCAGTTCAAGGCTCAATCATTAATGGAACATATGAAAGACGGGTGGCGTTTCGGTTCGCTTCTAAAGGACCAATTTGTCACCATTGTCCCTGCACAGATGAGAACAGGCGAGGAATGGTATCAGGGGACAGCCGATGCTATCTACCAGAACCTGAATCTTATAAAACGTTTTAATCCGGACATTGTTGCTATATTCGGTGCAGACCATATTTACAGGATGAACATCAGGCAAATGATAGATTTTCATGTTGATAATAATGCCGATGCCACGGTGTCTGCCATGCCGATGCCACTGGATGAAGCGTCCGATTTTGGTGTCATCCAGGTGGATAAGGTCCTGAAAGTCAAGGGGTTTCAGGAAAAACCAAAAAACCCGTCACCCATGCCGGAGGATCCTGAAAAAGCGCTTATCTCTATGGGCAATTACCTCTTTAATGCGGATTTTCTCATAGATATTCTTGAAGAAGATGCAAAAAAAGACACAGACCATGATTTTGGCAAAACTATCCTGCCTGGAATATATGAGACGTCCAGACTTTTTGCCTACGACTTTATGAAAAACGATATCCCCGGTGTGGATGAAAGAGAAAAAGGGTATTGGCGAGATGTGGGTACTATAAAGGCCTACTGGGAAGCAAACATGGATCTTAAAAAGATAGATGCCGACTTTAATCTCTACAACAGCTTGTGGCCTATCAGGACGGCAAGCTACGGCGCTCCGCCTGCAAAGTTTTGTTACGATAAAAAGGGGATGAGGGGAAGTGTCATTAATTCTGTTGTTGCCGAAGGGTGCATTATAAGAGGAGCAAAAGTTCAGGACTCTGTGCTGGGCAGGAATGTGCATATTCACAGTAACGCAAGTATTATCAATTCCATAATAATGGATGGTGTTAAGATAGGTGAAGGGTGCAAGATAAATATGGCTATTATAGATAAGGATGTGAATATCTCCCCCGGCACGGAAATCGGTTATAACTACGAGGAAGATAAAAGAAAGTATTTCATGGATGAAGAGTCGAGCATTGTTGTTATCCCCAAGGATGAGTAGTCATTAATCCTTATCTCTGTTTTTGTTGAATGTCTGATTGAAAACCTGAAAATTTAAGCCGTTAGTTATATCCGGAGGTCGTTAATGTCCATATTAATTGTAGATGATGCCGAAGATATAAGAGGCCTTATAAAGGCTATCCTTGAGGCCGGTGGTTATCGGGATCTGATCACGGCAGATTCAGCAAATGAGGCATTTAAAAAATTAGGTTTGCCAATAACAGAATCTTTGGGCGGTTTTTTGCGCAGTGAGGGAAAGGATGAAAATGTTTGTTCTCCCAGTGACATTGATCTCATCCTTCTGGATATCATATTGCCCGATATGGATGGCATTGATGTCTGCCGACGCATAAAATCGTCAAAAAAGTGTGAAGAAATCCCCATTGTGATGGTGACAGCCAAGAAGGAGGCCGATAAACTTGAATCATCTTTCAATTCCGGCGCTGTCGACTACATTAAAAAGCCGCTGGACAGAGTAGAATTACTTGCAAGGGTACGCCTGGCCCTGAAGCTTAAAAAGAGCATGGATGATTACAGACAATGTCGGGAAAAACTGGAAGATAATAATCTGGCACTGGACAATGCACAGCGGAAAATAGAGAGTTTGCAGGCGAGTCTTCAAAATAGACAGTCACTAGCCTGATACAATTATATCTTGGCGTTCTCTTGTTTGATTCTAAAGGGGCTGTTGAGATTTCTACGCTGTGCAGGGGGTGAAGTGCAGAAAGAAGTAACGAAACATGGAACACCTGAAGAAAGTCATTTAAAAAAGCATCCTCACATACGTCTTTTCACAGTAAGTCACATTCGTGACGGATTATCAAAAGTCACCATAATAGAGATTACTGCCCATGCTTATGCAGAAGAAAAAGATAGAATTATTGATGCATGCATTACGAAGCCACTGAGCAGGCAAGCCCTTTTAGACGCAATTTCAGAAAATACAGGATAAAGAAGGAAATGACAATTAACAAAGAGAAGATTGTTATCTATATAGATTCTGACCTGAAAGATATCGTCCCCAGGTTTTTGGAAATCAGGCAGGAAAATATAAATAATCTTCTAAAAGCTCTGAAACGTGAAGACTATGAACCCATCTTGAGGATCGGTCATAGTATGAAGGGCTCAGGCACAGGATATGGTTTTGAGTATATAACAGAAATTGGTCGTTCCATTGAAGATGCCGCAATAATGAAAAATCTGGAAGAGATCGGGGAATGTGTGGAAAAGTTAAGCACCTATCTTGAAAATATTGAAATAGTGTATAAGTAATTAGATTTAATTGAGTCATAAAAATTCCCGTCCTGTGGGCGGGGTCAGAGTTAATCGGCTATGCCATAAAAGTTCTTCTTTTCTTTGGCGGCCAAAGAAGAAGAAGCAAAAGAAAGGCCGCCCAAAAACTTGGCCTTTGGCGTCCCTCGTTGCGC
>JADFVM010000286.1 GCA_015222555.1 Pseudomonadota bacterium | reverse complement strand
TTTACCATCAAGACTTACTTGATTCTTTTCTTGCCAATACTCCTTCAGACCTTCTTCCCCTTTTTTAACAGCCCAATCTTTTAGCTGCTCCCTTTCTTCGACGTAATTAAAAAATGGCACTGCCATGCCGCAAGAAGTATGAACAAGATCAACGGCCAGGTCGAAGATTTGCCTCGCACCAGGAATTGGATTGAACATGGGAAACAACGCCTTCCATGACCGATCATTTTTATGGACCACCTTTGCATTTCCATAAAGGCGCATAATCATTGGTTTCCCTTCGAAAGCGGCAAACATTATGGTCATTCGAGAGTTTTCCTGGATATGAGCAGAGGTTTCATTGCCACTGCCTGTTACGTTTAACCATACAACCCGGTTTTTACCAAGAATTCGAAGGGAATCCATTCCTTTGGGCGATATATTTACCCTGCCGTCGACAGTTGCTGTACCGACAAAGAAGATTTTTTGATCCTCTATGAACTGTTTCAGCTTATCAGATATTTCGGAATATATTTGACCCATGTTGTTGTTTCCTTTGAATGTCCAACGCAAAAATCACCGTTTGCGATGCCCGCAAGCGAAGGGATTACAAACCATGTTCATTTGTTTGTTATATTTTTGAAACTTTTATAAACCACTTTGGCTGCATAGAATAAAAATCATTTCGCTCGTTTTTCTCTAAATATGCCGCAGAATCTAAAACAACAGGCCCTTCTACTGTTCGCTTGAACACAACCCAGGGCCAGAAGGAGCAACCATTTTCTTCTCTATATTTGATGGATAATAAAGCCACATCAGGTAGAGAATCCCATGATTCAAAGGGGACCTCCTCATTTGATACCTGGATACCATATTCCCTGAGTAATCTTCGCACATATTCGGTGCCCGAATAAAGTGCTTTATCTTCAGCAAATATGTCCATTGAGTTCGCCTTAGCTTTTACCTCAGAATATGGGCGTTCAATTATATTCGCTACAGAAGCAATACCACAGCCTGTTTCTTCTTCTTGAATGATCGTCATAGATTTCCTGAAATATAATGTCACAATTAACTGGCGGTGCGTAGCAGAGTGAGCGGAAGCTAACGCATCGGGATGCCGTCCATATTAAATTGCTTTGCTTTGTTTTTTGGTGACATATTGAACCGAATAATAAATTATTGCCCCAACCAGGGCACTATATAAGCAAAACATATGTAAGTTAGCCACTGTAATTAAGCCATGCAGGTTGTTTGCTTGTGAAAGCGGATAATATGGCACAACATCACTATGCATTATGCTGTCTAGCGCCACATGACTATATGTGCCAATAAATGCACTAACAAAAGCAACCCACCACGCAATATTGACTGGCTTAGATTTCTTGGCAATGCCCAGGACTTTAAGTCCAACTTCGGATAAATACTTACCAGACACTGCTGAAAATAGGGCTAATAATGTCGCACCAATATATGTATGCGAGAAACCATGAAGGTGACCTTCACCTGTTACTAGCACAAATAATGGCTGAATATCCATTGCAATTTGTGCCCAGCCAAAGACCATTAAACTAAAGCTTCCTTGCAGCAAAGCCTTGATAAATATTCCTGGCCCCATATGGAAAGGAGTAAAGGGCATCTATTTCCTTAAAACGCAAGGACTCAACTCAGGGGTTTGCCGAACTTGCATACTAATGCGCTGCTTTGCCAGGCAAATGACAACGATCACACTCACCTAAAGGAAATACTACACCTCCGTGGCACGTTCCACAAAACTTTCCTTCGTTGATGGCCGCCATACTCAATCCTTCTGTACTGCCACGTTTCTTGGCAAAGATTGCGTTGTGACAGCTTTCACAACTCAGCACTTCATTATGCACCTTGTGGGAAAAGAGAACATCGGTCATCACTTTGCGTTTTGACCTCATTAGAACGGGAAGATCATAGTTCGGATCCTCCAGTTTTCTGCCTTCTGCCAGGGCATCTTTTTCAGCAACACTCTTTTTGGCAGCGTTCCTCTGGACAGGAACGCCTTTGTACTTCTCCTTTCCAACATCCTTAGTAGCATAGATTTTCCCCAGGAGATTAACTCTTGAAAACTCTTCTTCTTTCTTCTTTGCATTTCGTGGGAGATGACACCGGTAGCACTCTTTCAGACGGAATGCAACTTTATCATGACATTTACCGCAAAATTCCCCTTTGAAAATGGCTTTCATGCTCAAATCTTCCGTACCACCATGTTTCTCAGGAAATATTGAAGGATGACAGTTCTCGCAGTTTAACCAGTAAGAGTGAACATCGTGAGAGAAGATGACGTCTGTCAAAACTTCCATCTTTGATTTTATAATCAAAGGTTTTGGAGAGGAACGCAGATTAGGCTCTTCGCCAGAAAGGGAGCCTATGGGGCTAATGAAATCGCTTTCAACAGCCTTTGCCCAGTCTACCATTTTATAGTTATCCCTGGGCAGCAGGGTAAGAGGAATGGCCGTTTCCTCATTATCATTCTGAGTAGAAATATTTTTCTGCGTTTCTGAAGCAGAAGATATGGTAGACAAAAACATCAATGAAGCAGCTATCATATTGGTGAGAAAAACAATTGAGAAATATGGCTTTTTTCCTTTCAAGTCAAATGGGTACACAATGGTGGGCACACAATGGGGTCGGACCAGGCTAACATATAGTTTTTTAAACATTATCACACCAAATATAGCTGTTTTTTGCCTTTAGAAGCCCCTTTCCGGGGGCAAAATGGGCATTGTAAGGATCTACAGCATTGCGGCCTTGTGTTTTATAAAGAATAAGAAGCCACAATCAAATTCTTACCAGCGCTCTAATTTCCGTATATCTTTTTTAGAAGTGGGCCTATAATTGCATCTAACACCCGCAAAAGCTAGTATAATAAGACTGAATGTCAAGAAATAGTGAAATATATACTATGAAAAAGACGATTGAGGTGTGTTATGAAACTGCTGGGCAGGATTTGATATGATCATGGAGATTGCTTCGTCGCTTCGCTCCTCGCAATAACGCTCTGGGTGCCGGGATAGCACTCTGCCCAACATCATAAATCCCCCTTTGCCAAAGGGGAAGAAGCAAGTGCTTCCATTTATGTCAGCAGACGCCGCAGCGGGTACAGACATTGACATTACATGGCGGCGTATATTTACCTGCAAGCCCCCTTTCATACTCCTTCCAGAGATAGTTTTTTTCTATTCCCATATCGAGAATTTCCCATGGCAGGACTTCATCTTTATCTCGCTCTCTTGTGGTGTAAAAGTCAACATCGAGCCCGCCCTCCTTGATCGTCTTCTTCCAGTCACCGTCATTTTTATAAACGGCCTCAATGATGCCTGCCATCCTTCTGTCACCACGGCTGAGCAGGCCCTGAATATGTGCCCATTTGGGAACATCATTAATAACGGTAATATTCGGCTCCCGGCCGAGCTCTTTTTTAATCCTTTTAATCTTGTTTTTAAGGGATTTTTCATCCTCCATGGGATGCCATTGGAATGGCGTGAAAGGCTTGGGAACGAAGGAGTTTACACTAAGCGTTATTTTTCCTACCGTGCCATGGACCTTGCTCTCTTCAACAAAGAGATCCCGACACTTTCTTGAAATATCAATAATGCCCTCTATATCTTCATCCCTTTCTGATGGCAGTCCGATCATAAAATAAAAACGGATGTTTGGAATGCCGGCTTTTGCCAGCATGGAAACGGCCTTTAAGATATCCTCATCGGCCAGCCCTTTGTTAATGACATTTCTCATCCTCTCTGTTCCGGCCTCGGGCGCAATGGTAACGGTTTTTTGCCCGCCTGACCTTATGTTTTCAAGAAAACTTTCCTTCAGACCATCGGCCCGGATGGATGAAAGGGAAGTGGCCCCATCTGATTCCGCGATGACTGAGCAAATGGAGTCGATACCGGAATGATCTGCCAGTGAGGGACTGATCAGGCCTATCCTATGCCCATCAGAGATCCCTTTATCAAACTCTTCCTGAAGGGCTTCAACACTCCGCTCCCGTGGAGGGAGATAGATATAACCGGCGGCACAAAATCGACATCCCCTGCCGCAGCCCCGTCCCACCTCAACGAGATGCATGCCGCCAAATTCCGTATCATCCGTTATGATGGCTGAGCCCGTAGCGCTTGTTTCAAGCTCTTCCTCAGCCAGCCAGCGTCTTTTGATCCGCTTTGCCCCACCTTCAGCTACTTCGTACGCAGCAATAGTTCCGTCTTCGTTGTAGCTTACATTATAAAGTGATGGCACATAAAGCCCTTCGACGTTGGAAAGCTTTTTAAGCAGCTCTTTTCTGCCTTCCTCTTTGGAGGCCATATAAGAATCCATTAGATCGGGAATGAGTTCTTCACCTTCTCCTATGGCAAAGAGGTCCATAAAATCGGCGAGCGGTTCAGGATTGAGGAAGGCCGTTACTCCCCCGCTTAAAATCAGGGGATATCTTTCATCGCGCTCTGATGAATAAAAGGGGATATTGGAGAGAGAAAGGATGGAAAGGATATTAGGGTAGTCGTTCTCGAAGGGAACTGAAAAGGCGATAATGTCAAAATCGGAAAGCGGCCTGCCGCTCTCCAGGGACGTCAGCTTTCTTCCTGATTTCTCAAGGGCGGCAAGATCCTCCCTGTCGGGCAGGAAGGCCCTTTCACAAAGGAGATCATCCCTTTCATTCAGAAGCCTGTATACGAGCTGAAAGCCAAGATTAGACATGGCGACAAAGTAGGTATTGGGGTAGACGAGCACTACCGAGACCTCTTTTCTGCCATGTTTTATAACGGCACCTGTCTCCGACTGGAGACGTTTCGCCCTTTTCAGGGCATCATCACGTGTCATTCATAACTTTCCAGGCATAAAATCTCAGGTGCGGCAAATCCGTCCATTAGTGACAAGAAGGTCTGTGCAATGCTGCGCCTCTTCATGCAGAAATCACATTAACTGTAATGGATCGATCTTGCTAAAACACCTCAATCCGCCTGCTTTCTAAGAAATGTCGGGATGTCGTACTCGTCTTCCAGGGCGTCACCAAAAACAGAACTCGCCCCTACCTGCCTGATGTCAACACCTTCCGGTTTCTTATCTTTTCTCATGTATGCAGGCATATCCCTGTTTTCGGGCCGCACCACACTTAAACCATTTCTCTCACCGGCCTCACCTCTGCCGAAGCCGGTAGCAATCACCATGATCATCATTTCCTCACCCATTTTTTCATCGATGACAACACCGGAAATGATTCGGGCATCATCATGGGCCTTTTCCTGAATAAGAACATTGGCCTCTTCTATCTCATGCATGGTAAGTGACGGACCTGCACAAATATTAACAAGAACACCCCGCGCGCCCATTATATCCATATCCTCCAGAAGCGGTGATGAAATGGCAAGCTGTGCCGCTTCGAGAGCCCTGCTTTCCCCGTTGGCTGTGCCTGTTCCCATAATGGCCATGCCCGTTTCAGACATAATGGTCTTCACATCGGCAAAGTCAACATTAATAAAGCCATGATTTGTGATGAGGTCAGACACTCCCTTTACAGCATGGAGGAGAACATCATCGGCCTTTTTGAAGGCATCCAGCATGGACGTACTTTTACTCGATGTGCTGAGCAGTTTCTGGTTAGGGATAGTAATCAAGGTATCCACAACCTTTTTAAGCTCCCTGATCCCTTCTTCTGCCTGTGCCATTCTCTGCTTCCCCTCAAAAACAAAGGGTTTTGTCACTACACCGATGGTAAGTGCACCTTCTTCCTTGGCCACCTCTGCAATGATGGGCGCAGCGCCCGTTCCTGTTCCGCCTCCCATGCCTGCCGTAATGAAGACCATGTCAGCACCTGCGAGAATTTCCTTGATCTGCTCTCTGTTTTCCACGGCAGCGTTTTTTCCCACATCGGGATTCGCTCCGGCACCGAGACCTTTTGTCAACTGCGTGCCCAACTGAAACTTGAGGGGCGCCATATTGGACCTTAATGCCTGGCTGTCTGTGTTTGCCACCAGGAATTCAACACCCTCCAGGCTGGACTGGATCATCGTGTTGATGGCATTTCCGCCACCGCCTCCTACACCGATGACTTTAATCTTGGCTTCGCTTTCTTCTTTTTCTACAAACTCAAACATTTTTCACCTCCTGTAATTTCTTTATAGGCTAAAAGTATTCGTTAAACCACTCTTTCATCCGCTTGGTAACCTTACTGAAAAGATTTTCATCACCCATCTTGAACCTGTTCTTGTTCGGCTGTGTATGACCGTGAATGACCAGCCCCACACCGGTGGCATAAATGGGACTGTTCACCACATCGACAAGGCCGCCAATCCCCTGTGGCAGCCCGCGCCTGACTGGCAGGTTAAAAATCTGTTCGCCCAGCTCCGGCATCCCATCCATGAGGGAGGAGCCCCCTGTGATGACAATGCCCGAAGCGAGAAGATCTTCATATCCCGATCGTGTGATTTCATTTTTAACGAGAGAAAAAATCTCTTCCACCCTGGGCTCGATTATGTCTGCAAGCAGCTGTCTTGAAAGGGTTCTAGGTTTCCTGCCGCCCATGCTGGGGACGTTGATCGTATCGTCTTTACCGACCATGGAAGACATGGCACAGCTGTATTTTTTCTTGATCTTTTCGGCCTCGTCCGTAGGCGTCCTTAAACCGATGGCAATGTCATTGGTGAGGTGATCACCACCTAAGGAAAGAACGGCCGTATGTCGGATGCTTCCCTCAATAAATATGGCAATGTCCGATGTTCCTCCCCCGATATCAATGATGGCGACACCGAGGTCCTTTTCATCAGGGCTGAGAACCGCCTCTGCTGAGGCCAGCTGCTCAAGCACAATATCATTAACATCAAGACCGCCCTGGTTGGCGCACTTAACAATATTCTGCGCCGACGTTGCCGCACCGGTAACAATATGAACCTTTGCCTCAAGCCTGACACCCGACATACCGATGGGCTGTTTGATCCCATCCTGATCATCAATGATAAATTCCTGCGGCAGGATATGAAGAACTTCCCTGTCCATAGGGATGGCCACTGCTCTTGCTGCGTCAATGACTCTCTTAACATCGCTCTCTTTCACTTCGCCATCTTTAACCGCAATAACGCCGTGGGAATTAAGCCCTTTAATGTGTCCGCCTGCAATTCCCGCGAAAACCGAGCTGATACCGCATCCCGCCATCAATTCCGCTTCTTCCACCGCTTTCTTGATGGAGGCCACCGTACTCTCAATATTGACGACAACACCTTTTCTCAAACCTCGTGAGGGATGCGTACCGATGCCAACGATGTCTATACCTTCACTGCTAACTTCACCGACGATGGCGCATATCTTTGTCGTACCGATATCAAGTCCCACAATCAGGTTTTCTTTTCTACTCATCCCAAACACCTCCTATAGTGTTTTCATCACCTCAGACAAAGGGCTAAGAAACAGACTATAATCAATTAAAAATTTTCAGATGGCAACTTTAACAAGGACCCTGTCCTCAAAATCAGCATCAAGCCTCGCAGCCCTGATCCCCTTCCTTTTCAGATCTGAATATACCCTTTGTGCATGTATTAGTTTTCTTTCAAAATCTCCCCTTCCAAGGTGAACAGGGGGTTTACCTTTCACCATATAAAGCGTTATACCGCTGTTGTCATCCAGATTCAGTTCGGCAATATTTTCAGGACTGATGTCACCATCACTCCTTTTTAATAGCTTTAAAAGCCCAATCCCTTCATCAATCAGGGCAATCGTCCTTTCCTCTCCTTCCAGAAGACTGCCTTTATCAATTCCAGAAAAAACAGGGAAGTTCCAGCCCACAGAACTGTTTGCCAAAGCGAAAATGTTTCCCCCCTCATCAAAATAATAAAATCTACCCAAATTCATTAATGCAAAGGGCGTTCTTTCAACGATACTTATTTTTAATGCATCGGGATAAACCCTCTCCATTGAAACCTTATTCACCCAGGGAATGGCTTCGACCCGTCTGCCGACATCACTGATATTAAGGGAAAAAATATTTGTGTCATTATCAAGTGAAGCAGCCTCCAGGATGTCCTCCCTCGTTGCCTGGCTGTTCCCTTCGATATTAATTTTGGAAAGTTTAAAATAGGGCGTTGTCATGACATAAAACCAGCAGCCATAAAGAACGCCGGCTGAGGCAACAACGATTGTAAAACTGACAACAACCTTAAGCCCCTTGCGAAAAAATCCTTTAATATCCAAAGGCTTCTTAATCTTTTTCCTAAAGGCCCTGGACGCCTTTTTTTTATTTTTTTTTGTATAGTCTCTCATGCCGTCCTTATCCAGCTTGCCCTGTAGTTTAAACCACTCGCCTTATACTTTTCTTTGATTTCGCCCTTTTCTGATTTAATACATGACTATTGTCGAGACCAGCCCCGTCAATTATACGCTCAACGAGATCTTCGAAACTCATTCCTGCCTTCCATGCCGCCATGGGTAGAAGTGATGTCTCCGTCATCCCCGGGATAGTATTGATCTCCAGAACAGAGGGGCCCCTTTCTCCAAGGATGAAATCAACTCTGGCTGCGCCCCGGCAGCCGAAGAGATTGTAAACCTTCCTGGAAATCCGGCATACCTCTTTTGTCATCTCATCACCGATCTCGGCCGGCACAATATACCGGGTCATCCCCTTCGTATATTTTGCCTCAAAATCATAGAAACCACTTTGGGGAATAACCTCAACAACAGGCAATGTTTCACCGTCAATAAGACCAACCGTCACTTCTCTCCCTTCAATAAAACGCTCAACAAGAACTGCACTACCGAAATTAAATGTCTCCCTGATGGCATTAACAAGTTCACTCGATTTTTCTACCTTAGTTACTCCAAAAGTCGATCCTTCTGCTACAGGCTTTACAATCACAGGGTAATCGAAGTCAGGATCAATGTCATCAGTCAGTGCCCGGGGATCAGAAAAGGCCATGAAACGAGGTGTTACTATCCCTTCTGAAAGCATCATTTTTTTTGCAAAGACCTTATCCATCGTTGAAGCACTTGCCAGAACACCGGAACCGGTGTAGGGAATTTCCAGGAGTTCCAGCATTCCCTGGACACAACCATCTTCACCGAAGGTTCCATGAAGGGCAATATAGGCCTTGTCAAAGGAGCCACAAATAAGGTATTCCAGTGGATCCGCCAAATCAATAGCCACGGGATGATAACCTTTAGCCTTTAGCGCCTTCAAAACTGCATTGCCGCTTTGCAGAGATATCTCCCGTTCTGAAGAACGACCTCCCATAAGTACCGCTATACGTCCATTTTTTCTCATCACTGCAACACCCTAATCTTATTTGGATCTTCTTGGCCAACAATCTTTACTTCAGCCTCCAGACTGATACCGCTTTTTTTGTAAACACGGTCCTTCATCAGTTCCATCAATGCCATAATATCTGCAGCACTTGCACCACCCAGATTTTCTATAAAATTGGCATGTTTTGTTGAAATCTTTGCCTGACCAACCTGCACACCTTTCAGCCCTGCTTCATCAATGAGCCTTCCCGCTGAATTCCCGGGAGGGTTTTTAAAAACCGATCCCGCCGTTGCTTTGTTCAATGGCTGTGTCTCACTCCTTAAGAGGGCAATTTTTTTCATTTCTTCCCTGATTGCCTTAATATCTTTTTTAAATAAGGCTAATGTACAACTTATAATGGTGTCCTCTGCCCCCGTTTGCATCTCCCTGTAGGAGAATGATACATCCTCACGATAGACCGTTTTGATCTCACCCTCGCAATTCATAAAAGAAACATCTTCTATGACATCCTTGATCTCTCCTCCAAAGGCCCCTGCATTCATCCTGAGGGCTCCCCCGACCGTTCCCGGCACGCCCGATAAAAACTCTAATCCGCCAAGCCCGTTATTTGCCGCAAATGCTGCCAGACCGGCCAGAGTAAGACCGGCTTCACAATATAGCCTGTCCCCAGGTAACGTCTTAATGGTGCGCAGGCCTTTAGAAAGGCTGATTACGACGCCCCTTATTCCGCGGTCTTTCACAAGCAGGTTGGAACCCAGTCCGATCATAAAAGCTGAAACCCCTTTTTCTTTGGCCAGCTTATGAATCTTTCTAAGATCAGCCCTGTCCTGCGGGTAGGCGATAATGTCGGCCTTGCCGCCCACACCGAAGGTTGTAAAGCGATCCATAAAAACATCGGTTTCTACATCTCCCTTAATGGTTGATTCAAGGATTTTAGCTAACTCTTTTATGTCTGTCCTCGCACAACCAGCTTAACTGGCATTTTTTTTTTCAACTCCTGGAGAAAGGTCTCCCCGGCCTCCCAGATATTCCCCGCCCCCAGGGTGATCACAATATCACCACGTGTTGTTTTTTCATGAAGTAGGGAAGGGATCTCCGATCTATCGGCAACATAACTCACATCCCGGTGACCGTGCCTTTCGATCTCTTTAAACAGTTTCTCTCCCGATATGCCCTCAATGGGCGCCTCACCTGCGGCATAGATATCGGTGATAATTAAAACATCGGCTTCATTGAAGACGGTGACAAAATCGCTGAAAAGGTCCCTCGTCCTGGAATATCGATGGGGCTGAAAAACAGCGACGACTCGCCTTCCCCAACCCTCCTTTGCCGCCGACAGGGTCGGTTTGATCTCTGCGGGATGATGTCCGTAATCATCAACAACCATGATCCCGCCCACCTCTCCCTTCACCTGAAAACGTCTCTGTATGCCGTTAAATCCTTCCAGTGTCTCCTGAATCTGACTGAAAGGCGTCTCCATTTCCGTCGCCACGGCAATGGAAGCGAGGGCGTTATAGACATTGTGTATACCGGGCATACCGATGGTTACCTTTCCCAGAGTTTCTCCCTTGAATCGCACCACAAATGACGTCTGCATACCATCAAAGCTTAGGTCTGTGGCCTGAAAATCGGCCTGCGGCGTCAGTCCGAAGGTAACAAAGCGTTTTTTGATCTTGGGCAGCAGAAGTTGAACATTATTATTATCCATGCATAACACCGACAGTCCGTAAAAGGGCACCTTGTTAATGAAATCGAGGTAGGTCTTCATGACGGTGTCCATATCTCCGTAATGGTCCAGATGTTCCGGATCGATGTTTGTGACCACAGAGATTGTGGGCGACAAATAGAGGAAGGAGCCGTCACTTTCGTCAGCCTCAGCCACTAGATACTCACCTTGACCCAGCTTTGCATTACTGCCGATACTGTCCAGTTTACCGCCTATCACCACGGTGGGATCGAGATCGGATTTGGACAGGATGGTGGCGATCATCGATGTCGTCGTTGTCTTGCCGTGGGTTCCCGCAACGGCAATCCCTCTTTTGAGGCGCATAAGCTCAGCCAGCATCTCTGCGCGGGGGATAACGGGAGTTAGCCGCCTATGGGCCTCAACAACTTCCGGGTTATCGGACTTAACGGCCGAAGAGATGACAACAACATCAACATCTTCAAGATTTTCAACCCTGTGCCCGGAATAGAGGGTTCCGCCCATCTTTTTCAGGCGGCGCGTTGTATCACTTTCCTTAAGATCGGAACCGCTGACCCTGAAGCCCAGATTAATAAGGACTTCAGCGAT
>JADFVM010000285.1 GCA_015222555.1 Pseudomonadota bacterium | reverse complement strand
TTCTCATCCTCTTTTTTGTTAATGGCTTGTCCGTTTTATACAGAAGTTTTCCTGGAGACATCCTTGTTCAAATCGTTGCTTATGTAGGAGTATACGTCTGCATTGCAATCCCTTTTTTCTTGGCTGGATCGGTCCTAGCTTCTCTTTTTTTAAGTTATCATGAAGACTTCCATCGGCTCTATTTCTGGGACTTATTGGGTGCTTCAATAGGCTGTATCATTTTCATTCCGTTCCTACCTAGCATGGGTCCCGGAGGACTTTTGTTAATTGCTGCAGCATGTGGTCTATGGGCTTCAGGCCTATTTTCAGACAATGACTGGAAATGGGCTGCGACTACCACAGTCACCGGACTGGCCCTTTTCGTCACGCCTTTTTTGTTGCCCTCAAACTCATTTGACTTTAGAGGCTTCGACAACAAGCGCGGTGTAATAAATGCCCAGGAAATTGGCGCCAGAGAAAAGGTAGTGTGGGATCCTGTTTCAAAGATCGAAGTCATTAGCCAGTTAAATACAGGCGGCGAGAATATTGTCAAACATATTGCCTATGATGGTGGGACTCAAAGTAGTTTTATTTTTCCCTTTTCTGGCAATTTTGAAATGTTACGCAAAGAAATCCCTGCTTCTGTGATGAACCATTTTTGGCAACGAGGAGTACTTGCTTCCCATTACATAAAACAAGAGGAGAATAAGAGCGTATTGATTATTGGCAGTGCCGGAGGGCAGGAGACAAAGGCCGCTCTACTCTTTGGTGCTAAAAAAATTGACGCGGTGGAAATGGTCAATGCGGTTGTGCGCCTCGGTAAACAGGAGTATGCAGATTTTAACGGTGGAATATTCAATGACCCAAAGGTTTCCGTACACGTTGGTGAAGGACGCGCGTTTTTACGAAGGACCAAAAACAAATACGACATTATTCAAATATTCAGTAACCATACCAGCTCCAGCATTGCGGCCGGAAACGGAATAATATCACCCGTCTACTTGCAAACAGTTGAGGCATACAAAGAGTATTTTGGTCATTTGACCGAGGGTGGGATCTTGCACATAAACCACCATCTCTATCCCCGGATGGTCACCACCGCTGCAAAGGCCTGGAGGGAGTCAGGCCGTAATGAATTTCAGAAACACGTCCTTGTCTTTGAACGAAACAGGGAGAAGATACCTGACACATTACCAACCCTTCTTGTAAAAATGTCGCCCTGGACAACACAAGAGGTCGAAAAACTGAAATCTTTCTTTCTTGTGCCGTCAAATGAAACATGGTCATTCAGTCTTGTCGCCGACCCAATAAACCCAGCAAGCAATGACAACTTTCTCAATGCAGATTTTTTTACAGGGAGACTTCCTAAGATCTTGGAGAATAATATCCCGTACAACATATTCCCCCCTACCGACGACAGACCTTTCTTTAATTTTTTCAGGAAGAACATGAATGAAATCGTTGCTGAAGAGGGAAATTATTATCGGTACAAAACAACTGGTTTTATCAACAATTCGCGAACCTGGTTTGTCCCAAATGACCTGAAAAGCCTCTTTTTCATGTTCATCGTTTCAGTTCTTATCGGCTCAATCATCTTATTCTTGCCGTTGAAGTATAAAAAAATCTGCCGGGTTAAAATGTCAGGCAAAGAAACGGGTTATTTCTGCTTGCTGGGCGTTGGCTTTATTACTTTCGAGTTTGTTTTTATTCAAATGTTTATTAAAATCATTGGGAACCCTCTCTATAGTTTTTCAACGATTATTTTTACATTACTTTTATCCGCTGGACTGGGTAGCCTCGCTAGCGAAAAGTTAATGACGCAAGGAAGGCACTACACAAAAGTTCCATTTTTAGGGATTCTTTTTTTCGGGTTATCACTTTATTTGTCATTTGATTATATCTTTTCCAATCTCCTTGCGATGGAACTTCCTTACAGAATCGTACTCTCCTCAATAGCTCTTTTCCCCATCGGTTTTTTTCTAGGCATGCCCTTACCTTTAGGCATTAAAACAGTTAGCGCCCAAAGTAGACAGAAGGTTCCTTGGGCATGGGCGTTAAATGGTTTTTTTACAGTGTTTGGCGGTTTTTTAGCCATCGTTTCTGCGCTATTTTTTGGTTTTAAAATCACCTTTATGATTGCATTCACCTGCTACTGCCTGGCGTTTGTTGCTTTCCTGGCAATGAGTAAACAGCAAGAAACATCTATTAGGGGGACCCTGTAAGGCATGGCATATTCAGTCTTAAGAGCAACCCTTTCTCCTTCTACAAAGAATTCGAGAGCTGGTGCGATACCATGCTGCGCTAAATTCCCATATGTCACGACTGCTGAGAAGAAAAGCCGCTTCTTATTGATAGAGACATTTAGGAAGACAAAATTATTGACACCAGGGTTCGATACTTGATGTCCATTGTATTTTTCATTTCTTTGTTGACATACCTGACTAAACGAGTAAGATATTGACAACAGAACAGCAGTTCTTCATTTTTACCTCCTAAGAGAAATCCAAAACCCGTTGCCCCGCAGTCCCCCTCCTGGGCTGTGGGGCTTTTTTTCTTAAATGTCAGGGTCAGTAAGAATTTGGTGTTTTGGCAAATTTGGAGCCTTCAAAACAATGCGGGAGGATAAATAAGAAGGAATCTTTACCAGGTTTTCTTTCTAGTGTAGATTATTGTCAACTTGTTTGATGCGTTTCATGGGGGTGGAAATAATCAACTGGCTTGCATGACATTTAAGAAACAAACTACTAATCGCTGTTGTTGGCATCATGCCGACCAGCGTTTCTTTGCCTCTAGCCTTTAACTGTCTCTTTTTGGGGCAGCAGCGCTGAAAAACACCAATGCGACCATGGGTTATGGGAAAATAGAGAGGAATTAAAGTGGGTCATCCTGCAAATAATGAGTTCAGAGAGAGGGTCTTTGAGCATTCTCCCATGCCGATTGTCGTCATGGATGCAAAAACACATAAATACGTCGACTGCAATCAGGCATCAATTGCGATTTATGGATACCTATCTAAGGAAGACCTCTTTGGTAAAACGCCGATGGATGTTTCGGCCCCTCTCCAATACGATGGGACCCCATCTCCAGAGAAAGCTGTTTTCTACATAAAC
>JADFVM010000284.1 GCA_015222555.1 Pseudomonadota bacterium | reverse complement strand
TGAAACTCATCTACAGTGAATTGAAGCGTTTCGGAGGCTTGGCGATCCTGCTCGTCACTCTCATTATTATCGCCTATCAAAGAGAGACGAGGTCTTTTTTTACGCTTCTTCTGCCTCTCATCCTCAGCCTTGTCTGGACCTTTGGCATGCTGGGTCTCTTCGGTATAAAGCTTAATATTATGAATTCCGTTATCGTCATATTCATTTTCGGACTGGTAATTGACTACGCTATCTTTCTTCACGATTCATGGAAAAGGGCAGTCTCCAGCGACGATCGCCACCTGTCTGTCACTTCAGGCGCAATTATAATTTCAGCGCTCACCACTCTTTGCGGGCTCGGTTCTCTCCTGTTTGCAAAACATCCCGCCCTCCATGCCATCGGATCAACGGCTTTCATCGGTATAGTATGCGGCTTTACAGCGGTGCTCTTGATTGTTCCGATGGGAAGTAAAAAGTAAAGATTCCACACCCCTTGGATTTTGATTTATTCTAATAAACAATTGTTTAAAAGAAAACTTTCAGGTTCGCCCGAAGGGTGAATAATAGGGGCTTTTCTCCGTCTCAATTAAGCACTATCTAGAATTCAAGCCTATCACTTTCTAATTAAACCTCAGATCAAATATCTTTATTTATTTGAACTTGCATTGCCTCTTTTTATCTGGTAGATTTTTCTTATCTACACGTTTGCTATCCAATCAATGCATCCATACCCAATCAAGTTGTCGAAATAAAGCAATAGGTTAATTTTATACATTTTTTGTCATTTTATATACAAAAAGGGGGACTATCATGAAAAGTTTTGCTAAATATCTAACAGTTTTCGTTACAGCTATTATCATTCTTTACGGAATAAGTGCGGGAAATGCTTTTGCTGAGGAAGATCGCTCAGAGGAAATCAATAAATATCTTACTTTGCTTCAATCAAAGAGCATAACCCAAAGAGTTACGGTAGCCAAGTTAATCACCCGGTCTGGCCTGTCTGACAAGGCGCTCTTTGACTACATTAACAAAGATCTCCTAAACAGGTATCAACAAAATGTTCCTGATAAGCCCGTCAAGTATGATATGGATGAAGACGATGAGTGGATGGTATCCGGACAAAGTGACGCGGATAAACTCCACATTGACGAGATGGCATGGCTTTGTAAGGCCTTGGCATCATCTGGGTTATCTGAATACAAAGGTACATTAGAAGAAGTTGCTTACACAACAGCCAGCCCAAAACTTAAGCAATATGCTAAACAAAGCATTCGCCTTGTTGATGAATATGCCGAGAGGAATGCTATTATGGCCAAGGGAAACAATTCCATACAGGGTCTTTCTCCGGCAAAAACAAGACTGATCAATATGCTTAAATCAGACAACTATTCTCTAAAAAGAGATGCTGCAAAAATGCTCATCAGGTCAGGGGAATCCGATGAAGTTCTTTATGAGGTTGTTAATGAGGAGCTTTTGAAATCCCATAGTTTGAAAACCGGCAGTAACCTCCATATTGATGCAATGGCATGGATGTGTAAGGCTTTAGGGAGTTCAGGGATCTCAAAGTACAGAAAAACATTACAAGAAATTATTGAGACAACAAAAAACACTAAACTGAAGACGTACGCCAAACAAAATCTTAATTTGTTGAATTAAAAGGAGTGAGTAGCGGCCCTCTTTGAAAAGAATACAAAAAGGGCTGGGGACTCTCATAGGCTGATTGATCCACTATGAACAATTAAGCTTTGCTTCTTCGAGAATCTCAGAAGGTCTGCTCAGGTTTAATATGAAACAGGCCATGAATATACCTGGAAAGGAAAGGGCTTTTTATCTGACTTACTGAAAACAGCACTGTTGACTCTTCGTCAGCCAACAAGGCTGATTTAAGTCCCACGATCCTTACGCCGGCCATGTCGAGCCAGCTTTTCGATGCCTTGATTGCAGTTTCAGCTTCTATATTGACCGCCGTTACAGTCAGGTTGGAGTTATTAACTATTAATGCCACATCTCCCCCCTTGATGAGACTATTTTCAATTGAAACACTGGATCCCGATACTTTAATAAATTTTACAGATGCGTTTTCAATGCTCACATTGCGACAGTTAGTGACCTCGATTTTTTCATAGGCTCCGGAGAAAATTATATTTGACTCATTGCTGCAACGTCCCACTCTGTCACCGCCTTTTATTTTACTCGGCATTACACCATTTGGCTTTATACCAGACGATAGTGCATTCAGGACGAGACGGTTAAACTCCCTCTTGTTTTGAGACATCGGCACATGTCCGGCATTTTGAATAACCTCAAACTGCGTCGAAGGAAGCCTTGCCGCCAGCAGTTTCCCCGTCCTCAGTGGCGCAACATTATCATCTTCACCCCACAAAATAAGGGAAGGAACCTTAACCTTTTTGAAAAGAGCGCTGAAATCTTCTTCTACGGTAGCAAGGCCGGCAATGGTTGAGGGATTCCCTTTTAATATCAATTTTCGCATGAGGGAATTGTTGAGAACCAGCTCCATGTAGACTGACGGGTCTTCGTTTTCCAGGTCTTTAATAATTTCAGATGTCAACCTGTTCAGCGCATTCATCGGTAGCTCCAGAGACCTTTTTAAAGGATTAGGCCATTTTTTATTTTGCTCCAACCTGGACATGAACTCCGTAATCACCAGCCTGTGTAATATGCCGGCCACATCGGCAAGGATGAGTAATTTGACTTTTTCAGGATAATGTGAGGCATAATGAAGAGTTATTGCTCCGCCCATGGAATGGCCCAGGATGATTACTTTGCCTGTCGTGTAGCGCTCAACAACCCAGCTTATAAAGGACGTATAATTGGCAGGTGAGTAGAGGGCATTTTTCTTTTCGGACCGCCCGAACCCGGGCAGATCAAAGGCGACGACATGATAGTTTTTTTCCAGCTCCGGCGTTAGACTTTGCCAGATATGGGCAGCCTGATCACCCAGACCATGAATTAAGACGATACTTTCAGGATTACCTATACC
>JADFVM010000283.1 GCA_015222555.1 Pseudomonadota bacterium | reverse complement strand
TAACTTATCAGTGTTTACCCCGTTAGATAATAGAACCATATCTATCTCAGAACACTAAGAAGGTTGAAATCTAACGGGGTTTATCTGTGTCAAACTGAGGTTTTTATGTTTATTGCTCTAAAGAAAAGCCGCAAAATAATAAATCGCCATTATACGATATACTTTACCATTTCTGTCAAGTACTTTGTGCGCAGAAATTTATTATGCTTTCGGGTATTTCATTCCCTGTTTATGGTAATGCTATTAAAGGCTTAGTCCGCCTGCTATTGCCGGAATAAGGGAAACTGTATCCCCATCCTTGACTTGGGTGTCAAGGCTTTCCATGAAACGGATATCTTCATCATTCAGGTAGATATTGAGGAATTTCCTGATAGAACCGTTGTCATCATAGAGCTTTTCCTTCATGCCGGGACAGCTCTTTTCAAGGTCGTCAACAACCTCGGAGATGGTCGATCCATTTACCTCAACCTGTTCTTTGCCGCCCGTAAATTTTCTAAGCGGGGTAGGAATTCTTACATTAACACCCATTTTTTCCTCCTTTTTAAAGTAGTTCCCTGATTATTAAGCATAGTTTTGCTTCCACATCTCAACAAAAGTAGAGATGTTTGCTTCCACTTTTATTGCCTTGTCCTCGGTTTTCCCTGCTGTATTTGCAGACAGATCACTACTGTTGCCCCTGTCAGTTAATAGCACAATGACAGGTCCTTCGTTGTAGGCCTTATCTGCCTTAATAAGTTCACTGGCTGCACAAAGCGCAACGCCTCCTGCTCCGCCTGTGGCGATGCCTTCTACCTTTGCCAACAATTTCACCATTTTATTGGCCTCTTCATCAGGAATGGCGAATCCTTTTCCTCCGCTTTGCTGCATTGCCTCAATAGCGTAGATCCCATCAGGAGGATCACCAATGGCGATAGAAGCGATCTTGGTATCAGGTTTAACCGGTATGATGTCATCCGAGTTGTTTTGCCATGCATGTACTATGGGCGCTGATCCGCTGGCCTGGGCGCCAATAAGTGCAGGCAGCTCACCATCAAGTAAATTCAGCTCTTTCATCTCGCAAATCCCTTTCCAGATCATAGATAAAAGCCCACCGCCACCCATTGGCGCGACGATGGAGGCCGGCCGTTCATCCTTCAATTCATTCATGATCTCATAGGCCAGAGGTTTGACGCCTTCCAGATAGTAGGGTTTCAGGTTGCCGTTAATGACGGCCCATCCAAGGGTATCCTGAACCTCACTGCAAAGCCTGTTGGCTCCATCATAATTGGACTGTACTTCAAAGATGATGGCGCCCGATGAAACGGCATGAGAGATCTTGTTATAGTCTGAACCCTGGGGGACAAAAATGACACATTTAATCCCTCTTGATGCGGCGCGTGCCGCAAGTGCATTTGCCAGATTGCCGGTTGATGCGCAGGCAACAGTATCAAAACCGAATTCTGTCACTTTTGTCATTGCCGAGGCAACGACTCTGTCTTTAAATGACAGTGTAGGGTAGGATGCACCCTCATCTTTCAGGTAGAGCTTATTAATGCCGAGAAATTTTCCTAATCCATGGGCTCTGACAAACGGCGTTCCTCCAACCCTTAGGTCCTGATTGATCCATTGTGATGCCGGTGGAAATGCACCCCTTTGACTTTTTCCTCCAGCTTCATTAAATTGACCCTTCTGAATCGATGATGAAATCTCAGCATAATTATAGTGCATCTCCAGCGGACCGAAGCATTCTTCACAGATATACTGTGGAGATTCTTCGTAAAGTTGTCCACAGACTTTACATCTTAATCCACTGATAATGCTCATATGCTTTTCCATAAAAATAAAAACCCCTTAATATCTAAAGATAAGAAGGGGATGAATAGCATTTCCTCTTATCTTCCAGAGTCGGTTATTAGTCACCCGACTCTGCAGGAATTGGCACCTGTCGCTCTAAGAGCCGGTTGCCGTGGCTTCAAAGGGCCTGTCCCTCCACCACTCTTGATAAGACTATATAAAAGAGGTGCTATACTAGTATTTTAGAGCTTAATTGTCAAGGGTTTTTGGCCTTAGAAAAGGATTGAAGTTAAGAAAGAAATGATGGAATAACAGGTCCTTGTTTTTGCATATGTTGACAGGTTTTTAATGAATGTTATAATTTTAATATAAAATTGTTTTAAGGAGGTTATGATGTCTGAGTTCAAAAAAATCCTTTTTGCCACTGATTTTTCAAGGGGATCGGAAAAAGCTTTTTCCCACGCCCTGTCTCTGGCAAGGAAATACAGGGCCAGACTGGACGTAGTCCATGTCGTTCAGGAGATGTTGGATATAACAGAATTTTATGTTCCCCATATCTCTGTTGAGGTAATAGAAAGAGAAATGGAAGAGGCGGCAGAAGTCAAAATTAAGGACTTTTGTAAGGATAGCATTAAAGATGTTGAGTATGAAACTCATATAAAAATGGGTGTGCCCTTTAAAGAAATAATTGAGACTGCCGAAGCGGTAGGGGCTGATGTGATCGTTATGGGGACGCATGGCCGATCGGGCGTTGACCACGTACTCTTTGGAAGCACAGCTGAAAAAGTTGTCAGAAAGTCAACGCTCCCTGTATTGACTGTCAGAGCAGATTAAATATCGTCTACGGCATCTTGAAAATAACGAGGACAGATGGGGGGATTTATGAAAAAAGATAAAAAAGAAGGGCAAGACAGGGCATGGTTTCTGGAGAAGAACCTTCAGGAGATGGAAAGCTATCACAATGAGGAACTAAAAGAGGAACATAAAGAATGGACGCGGAAGGCGCATGATCTTGAAACGATGGAGAAAGAAAAGGTGAAGGATTATTCAAAGCAGATTATGAAAGGGCGGGATGGCCCCGATGAGAGACTTAAACGGGAGAAGAAGATAGGAGGTGTACGAGGTAAACCACATACGGAAAAAAAGATGGATCGAAAGGGGAGAACGGAAAAATCCTGACGGATATAAGATGGATGATTGAAAAGGGGCAGCCAACACTGCCCCTTTTTTCGGTTGATATGGGACTTGGAAGGGTGTTATCTTTTTAGTCACCCCTTCCTGAATAATTGGTAATGTTTAAAAGTTTGTCTATGGGGTTGGACAAATAATTAGACTGTATCAACTGGCGCTAACGCCATGATAAGTATTTAAAAGAGTGTGGGAAACATGAAAAAACAGTTTAAACATATGGTCCTTATTGCCTTAATAATGGGCTTTCCTTTTAAGGCGCTCGGCCTGGAAAATGAACAGATGCAACTGTCTGAGCGTGCAAGGATAGCAAGGGGCCTTTTTAATGACGGCCTCTACAGTCTGGCCATTAAGGAACTTGAGAGGTATAGGGAAGAAGGCATCATTGATGAAGACAGGTGCGTTGTCAATCTGGTGTTGGGCAAAAGCTATTTTATCCTTAGCAACTATGCCGCTATCCCGAAACTTTTAGGTGATGTCATTGATAATGACTGCTCCCTCCTTACTCAGGAAGAGGCCTATTTCCATTCAGGGAATGCCTATTTTAAGCTGGGTGACATGGCGGCGGCAAGGAGCTATTTTGAAAAGCTTGAATATCTCTTTCCAGAATCAAAATATATTTCCAGTTCGAAAGAACAACTGGGAGAGATTCTCTATTTGGAAAGTATAGAACTATTTGATGCCCAAAAATATGATGAGGCCCTTGCAGGCTTTGAAGAAGTTAGGAGGCTGAGTCCTGCTAGTGTTCCTCGTGATGAAATCCTGACCAGAATGGCTGATGCCTATTTTTATAAGGAGGATTATGTAAAGTCTGAAAATGTTTATTTACAGCTTAAAAAGGCAGATGGCGTCGAAGACCGGGTGATTCATATTCAATTTCAGTTGGCTGCTATAAAGTTTTACAGGGGACAATATGAAGGTGCGATAGCGGGAATGAAAACCTTTCTCGAAACATTCCCCCATACTGCCATGTCAGGGCGAGCTCAGAGCATTATTCTCTGGTCATTTTTCAGGCTTGAAAACTATGAAGAGGCGCTTGCTTATTTGAACAAAGTCGATAAAGAAAATAATGATCTTATGGAAGAAGAAGTCAAAGCCCTTCTCATTTCGACCTCGACTTTTCTGGCTTCAGGTAACGCTTTGAAAGCGATGGAAGGTCTGGAGGCTGCACTCAAGAAATTTGGTGAGGACCCGCTTCAGGGAGATATTATGATCCTGCTGGCGCAGGTCTATCGAAAAGCCGGATATGAAGTTGTGGAAGAAGAAACATATAAGGAAATTCTCAAACGATATCCCGCTTCGAAGGGAGCCAGAAAAAGTGAGTTTGCTCTTGGTGAAATCAATTTCAGGAAGGGACTTTACAATATCGCTGCAGAGAGGTTTCAAGACTTTCTGCAAGAAAATTTTATCGGATTGCATGCCGATGATGCCCGTTTTTTTCTGGCTGAGTCGCAATACCTGATGGGTGACCTTAATGAGGCAAAGAATAACTTTACAAAGCTGATTAAAAATTTTAGTGAATCCAACTATCTGTTAAAGTCGCACATGAGAGTCGCTGACATTCAAGGTCTATCCGGGCAGTATGCCGATGCGGCCGGGAGTTATGAGACAATTATAAAGCGCTTTCCCAAAAGCGGCTTTGAGGAGATGCTCTTGTGGAAAACAGGTGAGGCTTTCAGGAAGAGTGGTGACCTTGAAAAGGCAGGAAAAGCTTATGACCGGTATCTCGATAAATATGCCGGGGGACAAAAATCAATGGAAGCCCGGATGGCTTTAGGCGATATTTATTATATGTTGGGAGACTATGGCAAAGGCGTGAAAGTTTTCAGGACACTAATTGCATCCAGTGAAAATGGGAATTTCCCGGCTGAGCCGGCTTTGAAACTTGCCAGGGGATATTTGAATTTGAATAGAATTTCTGATGCCATAAATACTCTCGACCTCGTCGTTAAAAATGACCCTCATGCTAAAATGGTTGCGCAAGCCTATTTCCTTAAGGGGTGGGCCTTTCAGCAAGAAAGTAAATATGAAGAGGCCAATGCGGCCTATGCTGCTTTATTGGATCAATATCCTCAATCACAATTAAAAGAAGAAACATTATGGCACTTAGCCGGCAACCATTATGCTTTAAAGCGCTATAAAGAGGCACTGAAGGCATTTAAAGCCTTTGGAAAGGCATTCCCCGATAGTGTAAGAAAGAGTGAGGAAATGGTGAGAAAGTGTCATGCCGCAATGGGGGATTATAAAAGTGCATTGACAGCCTCTTCCGCTTTTTTCGAGATGAATCCTCAAAGGGCCATAGACATTCAAAAAAAATATGACGAAGCGATGGCTTTGTTTGATGTTCAAAGTTATGGGGAGGCAATTAAAGTTGCTAAAACAATTATAGATAAATTCCCTTCACATCCTCTTTCAGTAAAGCTCATGGTCTTGATAGGCGAGGCTTATCTGAAAGAGGAATCTACCAAGAAAGCGTCAGAATATTTCGGAATGGCGCAGACAAAGTTAAAGGAGAGGTCCCTAAGAAATCTTGCTTATTTCAGGCTGGGAGAACTGGCATATGATGAAAAGGATTTTAGAGGAAGTCTCATGTTGTTGGAAAAGGTGGATATTTCAATATCCTTATCCGATGAAAGTTATAAAAATGTGGCCCCCTTTGTCGATCCTCATTATATGATGGCACGAACTTATTTCCTTAAAGGCGATGCCTATCTTCATCTACACCTCAACGAAAAATCATTGACAGCTTTCAAGGGCCTTGTTGATGTCTTTCCCGAGATTGACGGTCTGGCGCGTGAAAAGTTGAAGGCTGGCCTGGCTTTGCAGCAATTAAAGGACTATGACCTGGCCATTAAGATATTCACCCAGTTAATTGCCAGATCAGGTGATAGCAGAATCAACGCAGAAGCGCAGTACTGGATCGGAGAATCTTATCAATACAAGGGAGATATTGAGCGTGCCATTGTAGAGTATTTGAAAGTTACCTATCTTTACCCCTCGGAGGGCATGTGGGGATTAACGTCAAAATATATGGCTGCCCAGGCCTACCAGGAGTTGGGAGACTACGAGTTGGCAATTACCCTGTATAAAAAGGTGGCCAGAGATAGTCAGGACAAAAGAAAACGGGAATATGCCAAAAAAAGAATTGAGGATCTGGAGAGCCGTGTTACGAAGAACCAAAGGGGTTCGGCGAAATAAATAACTGGCTGTGATGGCTTTGCCTGAATAGCAAAAAAGGTGATCCTTCAGATTTTATTCAAAATATGACTCATACCATGGCTAGCGGATTGAATTTCATCTGCATTTATGGTAAATATTTCCCTTGATGTCTGCATGCAAGAAGCTAAACTATAAATATTGGTGAAAGAGGATTTAAATGATTTCCGGAGTCAGGACCAAAGGGCGGGTGCTTGTCATTGACGATGAACGCTTACACCGGGAGATGCTGAAGGATGCTCTCACTGATGGTGGCTTTGACGTGTTGACTGCACAGGATGGTGAAGAGGGCGTTGCTCTCTTTAAACAGGAGTTGCCCGATGTTATTATTACCGACCTTATTATGCCTAATAAGGGGGGCGTGTCAACGGGTGTGGAAATATCCAAATATGCAAAAAAGGCAGGCGTCGATCCCGTCATAGTGCTTTTTACCTCCATGTTCAAAGAGCGCATACGCGAATATAAAACACCTGAATTAGGTGCGTGCATCCATATTTCAAAGGTACTTAATCCTGTCGATGTCACCATACTGGTGGAGCAGCTTTTTGAAAGGAATCAAAGAAAGAAAAGGGAGGACCAATGAAGAAGACTTTTGTCTGTGAATTTCAGGAAAATGAAGCTGTCGATACTATTTTTCTGGTAAAAAATAAAACGCTCTCTATGGGCAAGACAGGAAAACCTTACCTTTCTGTCTCCTTAATGGATAAAACAGGTGATATCGACGGAAAGGTTTGGGATGATGCTGAAAAGTTTTCCCAAAAATTCGAAATTGATGATTTTGCCAGGGTTAGGGGCAGGGTGGTTTCATATATGGGAAAGCTGCAATTGAAGATAAACAATATTACCGCCATCGATGACGGAGAGGTGCCAATTGCCGATTTTCTGCCCACTGCAGACAGGGATCTTGAAGAGATGTTTTCCGATCTTTTGGGCATTGTTGATTCTATAAAAGACAGATATGTGAAAGAACTGATGATCAGATTGATAGAGGACCCCGTCCTCTCATTAGCCCTGAAACAGGCGCCCGCGGCCAAGGGTATGCATCACGTCTACCTGGGAGGCCTTTTGGAGCATATCCTCTCTCTCTGCAGTCTTATTGATACGGTTTGCGCCCATTACGGAAATAAGGTCAACAGAGATCTTTTAATAGCGGGTGCTATTTTACATGACATTGGCAAGACGCGGGAACTTTCATTTAAGAGGGCCTTTGGTTATACAGATGAAGGCAGGTTGCTCGGTCATATTACTATTGGTGTGGAAATAGTGGCCGATAAAGCAAGAGAGATCGAAAACTTTCCCCATGAACTGTCAGTTCTTTTAAAGCATATGATTCTGAGCCATCATGGTGAATATGAATATGGATCACCCAAAAGACCCAAAACGCTTGAGGCAACCATCTTAAGTTATCTTGATGATCTTGATGCCAAGGTAAACAGTATTCAAACAATGATTGATGCTGACTTAAATAACGGTTCAAACTGGACGGGGTACCACAGGCTCTATGAAAGGTACATCTATAAGGATAATCTTCTCTCCCGCACTCAGGAAGAGGTTGACGTTGATGAGCCCCAAGAAAGATATAGTAACGAGGACAAGGAACAGAATGGGAGAGAAAAGATTTCTTTATTTGGCAGTCAGTAAGGAAATGAAGTGATTGTGCTCCAGATTTTCCCTACCCTTAGCGGATAGATATATTCTTCGTGGACAGGGGGAAATACTAAGCTGTTATTTGTTTTCCGGAAAGGACGACGCTTTTTTTGCCTCTTTTTTTCGCTTCGTACATCGCTTTATCCGCAATGTCAATGAGTTCTTCTGACGTTGTGCCATCTTCAGGATAGCAGGAAATGCCCGCGCTGAAGCTTACACCTGTTACGTCACCATCGCAGCCTAAAAATGAATATTTTTTTGTTAACGCTAACAATTTGTTAGCAATGGCCTGTGCCCCCTCTTTATCTGTTTCCGGTGTAACAAGGAGGAATTCCTCACCACCATAGCGTCCCAGGAGATCGTTTTTTCTGAGGCCCTTCCTAATAAGCTGGGTGAAATCCTTGAGCAGTTTATCCCCAAGCAGGTGTCCATGTTTATCATTAAATTTCTTGAAATCATCGATGTCGATAAAGGTGATAGTAATGGGATGGTTGAAGCGGTTCGCTCTTTTGATTTCCTCATCAAGCCTTTTTATGACATAGTGCCGATTGTAGACATCTGTTAACTGATCAAAGATAGCCTGCTTTTTCAGGCTTTCTAGTTGATTGGTCTTTTCCACCGCTTCTACTGCCTGTGCAGCAAAAATACTCATGAGAAGCAGTTCGGAGTCGGTAAAGGCTTTAGAGGATTTCCTGTAAATGCTTAAAGAACCGATGGCTTTTTCTTTGTTCTTAAGTGGTACAGACAAAATAGAATTGATTCCCTCTACCTGTGCCAGATCTTTTTGAGAGCAATGGGACTCCTTGGTAACATCCGTTGAAATAAATTCCTTACAGTCCTGAACGACTTTGCCAATGATCCCCTCGCCCAGCTCTAATGGGGGCTGAGCCAAAAAGTCACTTGACAATCCTATTCCCGCTTTAATATCGAGTTTACCCGTTTGCAGATTAAATAGCCTGATTGTTGCCGCATCGGAAGCGGTGAGGCTCGACGCCGTTTTAACAACATGTTGCAATACATCGTCAATGCCATCGAAGACAATGATCCGTTCCATGCAATAGTATATTTTACTTAAAACGTCATCTTCCATCAGCGGCATGCCTTTCCTTACTTAGTATGCTTAATAATTATTTTTCGAAAGAATAAATGTATGGAAATTGGACGATATTATCTTATTTTGATGGAATTAGTAAAGAAAATAAAAGGAAAATGTCAAAAAAACTGTGACATCCTTAATGAAAGGCTTAATCCAAAATTAATGAAGAAAGATGACTATGGATTTCTTGCCTCAGGTAAAAATCGATGAACCACCGCAGCCCCTACTGCATCACCCCATACATTAACAGTGGTTCGGAATCTATCTAAAAACCAGTCTACAGCCAGAAGAAGTCCTATGCCCTCCAGGGGAAGACCCACAGCCTGAAGAACAATGACCATGGTGACAAGCCCGGCTTCCGGAATGCCTGCGGCGCCGATGGCGGCAAGCGTTGCCGTAATAAATATGATCGCCTGTTGTCCCAAGCTCATATCCATTCCATAGGCCTGTGCGATAAACATGACGGCAGCGGCCTCATAAAGCGCTGTGCCGTCCATGTTAATGGTACTTCCAATCGGGATGGTGAATCTCAGCGCCCGCTCGTCTACTTTGTTCTCCTTTGCACATTCCATGGTCAGTGGCAATGTGGCCGATGAGCTGGCCGTTCCAAATGCGGTAAGAAGGGCGCGTAACATAGTTGTGAGATAGCTAAAACCCCTCTTTGCAATGAAAAAAAGAACCAGATAAAGAACGATGAAATGTATAGCGAGACCGCTCAATACGGTGATAACGTGAAGTCCTACCGCTTTAATTTCATTGAGAAAAGCTTCTCCCCCGCCAGCCATGCCCAGGCGGGCGGCCACGAGGGCAAAGATGCCAAGGGGGGCCAGGTACATGAGCCAGGTGACAAGTTTCATCATCGCTTCATTGAGGCCGTCAAAGAAGGCAAGGACCGGTTTTCCCTTTTCTCCAAGGGTGGTCAGGGCTGCTGAAAAAAGAATGGAAAAGAGAATGAGGGGAAGGAGCTTCGTCTCAGATGCCGATTTGACAAGGTTGGGAGATACCATTGAAAGGAGTATGTCGCTAATGCCCGTTTCTTCTTTGCCCAGCACCTTGTCAGGTATTACACCGCCGCTAATATTGAGCTCCGCGCCAGGTTGAATAATATTGACCATTATGAGACCGATGAAAACGGCGATTGCCGTGGTACTGATATAGTACAGGACAGTAATGCCACCGAGACGCTCAAGTTTTCGGATGTCTCCCATTGATGCCACACCGCTTATAACGGCGGCAACAATGAGCGGTATGATCATCATTTTGAGTGCATTGAGGAAGAGTTTCCCTAACCATTCGATCTGAAGCATACTTTCCCCCAGGTACCAGCCGCAAAAAGCGCCGACAAATACACCGAGAGCGATAAAGATCAGCAGGATAACAGCATGTTTGTGTGGCATTAAAAATACTCCCATGTGCTTAAGTCATGGAGATGATATCAGAGAAAAACTTAAGAAGTCAAAAAAGGAATAAAGAAATGGGAGAATTGAGGACCTTGGTGATCAACCTTCAAATTATGAAATACGCTTTTAAGTCAGGCGGGGCATTGCAGGAAGAATGTCAGGAACTTGCAGGGATGGGTATGAGAGTAACTGAAGGAGAAAAAGAATTTATTGGTGGCGGTGCAGGGAATTGAACCCCGGACACTACGGATATGAGCCGTATGCTCTAACCATCTGAGCTACACCGCCTTCCAACCCGTTAATGTACAAGAAAATAAAGATATTTGTCAAGAAAATTGACTCATCTTCATGAGCCTCTTTTACCTTGCTCCATTTTTTCCCATTTGCTATTATCGTGGCGTTATATAATTTATTGGAGATCTTCACATGTCCATAATTGAAGAGGCAAAAAGAGTATTAAAGATTGAAGCGGATTCGGTGCTGTCGCTTATGGACAGTATCGGTGATAGTTTTGAAGCAGCCGTAGAGCTTATTGCTCAATGTGGAGGTAAGGTTGTTGTGACGGGTATGGGAAAATCAGGGCTTATTTGCCAGAAAATTGCCTCAACCATGGCCAGCACGGGTACACCGGCTTTTTTTCTTCACCCCGCAGAAGGCGTACATGGCGACCTCGGCATGCTGGCAAAGGGGGACGTCGTCGTTGCCGTGTCAAATAGCGGAGAGACAGAAGAAGTTATCCGGATTCTTCCGCTTATCAAGAGGATGGGACTCAAAATGATAACCCTATCAGGTGAAAGTAGTTCCACCCTTGCAAAGACGGGAGATGTTTTCCTGAATGTTCCCGTAAAGGAAGAAGCCTGCCCTTTGGGGCTTGCCCCGACGGCGAGTACGACGGCCACACTAGCGCTGGGTGACGCCCTTGCAGTGGCGCTCATGTACAAAAGAGGATTTGATGAGGAAGATTTTGCCTTTTTTCATCCTGCCGGTTCCTTAGGCAAGAGCCTTCTCCTTAAGGTCTCCGACCTTATGCATACCGGTGAAAAGGTTCCCATCATTTTTGAAGATTCCTCTGTGAAAGACGTTATTTTTGAAATGACGTCAAAAGGTTTTGGTGTTACATCGGTCATTTCGAGACGGGGGGATTTTGTGGGCATTGTGTCTGACGGTGATTTGAGAAGAGCTCTGGAGAGAGACGGCAATATTATCGACGAGTCAGCCGTAGATATTATGACTAGAAATCCGAAGACAATTGCATCCCATGCCCTGGCAGCCAAAGCTTTAAACGAAATGGAAACAAATAAAATTACCGTCCTTTTTGTTGTGGGTAATGATGGGAAGCCTGAAGGCGTTTTGCATCTTCATGACCTTTTACAGTCCGGCGTAGTTTAGTAACTTAGAAATAATTTTCTGCGCTTTTCTGGCAGAAAAATATTTAGCTTCGCAGAATCGCCCAATGAAGAAGGCTTGCGGAGACTTGATTTCATGAAGGCACTTACACCCCTCAAAGGGGTCTTGTGCCCTGTGGGTATACTGAAAATAGTCCGGTTCATCCGGGTCAGGGGATAGTTGATGGAAAGTTCACTTGCTCATAAGTTGAAATTAATCAAGCTGCTGCTTTTGGATGTTGACGGTGTTATGACAGATGGCAGCATATTGATTGATGATAAAGGCGTTGAGTCAAAATCATTCAATGTGCGGGATGGCCATGGAGTTAAACTTCTTCAAAGAGCTGGTATCAAGGTGGGGATTATCACAGGAAGAAGTTCCAATGTGGTCAAACAAAGGGCGGCAGAGCTTGGTATAGCCATCGTCCATCAGGGCATTAAGAATAAACTGGAAGCCTATGAAAAAATCCTGTCTCGGGAGGGCCTGGAAGACAAAGACGTTGCCTATCTGGGAGATGATCTTGTCGATTTGCCTGTGTTGAGTAGCGTTGGGTTTTCTGTTGCTGTTGCAGACGCGATAAAGGATATTCTTCCCCATGTTGACTATGTGACGAAACATCCTGGGGGAAGAGGAGCCGTCAGGGAAGTGACGGAACTCATTCTCAAAGGCTGTGGCAGGTGGGATGACGTGACCCGTCGTTATTTTAATTCGCGGTAATAGTAAATGGCAGCAGCGATGGATGCTTTTGTAAAAATAAAAAATTGCCTTAATCTGTCAGCCCCTATAACTTTACAGGAAGTGTCCTCTGTGATATGTTTTTCTTATGAACAGGCTTAAAACAGCCTTTATACTCCTCATAATAATAATGCTGGCTGTCATTGGTTATACACTTTACGATAACATTGGACTCATAGTAAAAAAGGAAGTAGCGCCTGACTTGCTCAATCCAAAGGCCGAGTTTGCAATTAAGGCGGCACATTTTGTTGAGACGAAGGGGGCAAAGAAAGTTCTTGAGGTTTATGCCGAGGAAGCCTACTCCTTCAGTGAGAATAACTCGGCGGAATTGAAAAAGCCGCGGGCCATTTTTTATGGTAAAGAAGGCAGGGAAGTCCATTTTTCAGGTGATCGGGGAATCATAGACACAGAAACTAATGACGTAAGTATTGAGGGTAACGTTGTAATGGATTCTCAGGAAGGGTATCATCTTGAGACATCCTATCTAGAGTATTCTTCTGAAGGAATGGTTGTGACTACCGCTAAACCTGTACGAATTGTGAGTGATGTCTTTGATGTTAAAGGGATAGGGATGAGAACAAAGGTCGAAGAGGAGGTTTTCTTTATCCTGAACAAGGTTGAGGCAGTTTTGTATTTGTCATCGAAGGGAGGACCTTTTGCAAAGACGGAAAGTATGGAGTAGCATTTTCTTGTCAGTTTATCTTTCTCTGTTTTTTTTGACGTTTCTTTCTCCTGTTCTGGCAGAGGAAAAAAAGCTGGCAACGGATGAACCCATAAACATTACATCGGATCAACTGGAGGCTGATAAAAAAGCCGGCATTGTGACTTTTACCGGAAATGTAGTTGTGAAACAAAAAGGTGGGGTTATGTTATCTGATCTTCTGAATGTCTACTACGATGATCAAAGGAGGATGGAGAAGATTGTAGCCAGGGGAAACGTCAGGATTAACCAGGAAGATAGGGTCGGGACCTGTCAAAGAGCGACATTTTTCCCCGATGAAAAGAAAATAATTATGGAAGAAGAACCCCGCTTATGGAAGGATAGCGATGTAGTGTCGGGAAAAATGATTACCATTTATTTGGATAGCGATAAAATTCTCTGTGAAAGTTGTAGTGCAACCATATTCCAGGAAAAGAGCGGTAATGGTGAGGGGGGGCTGCAGAAGGCAACGGATGACCTATGAAAAGACTTGAAGTGACGGGTATAACCAAGTCTTATAAAAAGAGGGTCGTCGTAGATGGCATCAATATGGACGTCTCTTCGGGCGAAGTTGTCGGTCTTCTGGGACCTAACGGAGCTGGTAAAACAACAACCTTTTATATGATAGTAGGGCTTGTCAAGCCGGACAAAGGAGCTGTATACTTTAACGGTGAGGACATTACCTCCTTACCTATGTATGTAAGAGCAAGAAAGGGGGTCGGTTATCTGCCTCAGGAAGCCTCAATTTTCAGGAAGCTGACCGTAAAGGAAAATATTTTAGCCATTCTTGAAACCCTTAACCTGAGTAAGGATGAGATGGAAGAAAGGCTGGACCTTCTCCTTAATGAATTTAAGATTACCCATATATCGGACAGTTATGGGTATGCACTGTCGGGAGGGGAAAGAAGACGCGTTGAAATCTCCAGGGCTCTAGTTACATCACCCTCATTCATTCTTCTGGATGAACCTTTTGCCGGCATTGATCCCATTGCCGTCATAGATATTCAAAATATAATCGTGCAGTTAAAGGCCCGGGGTATTGGCGTTATCATTTCTGACCATAACGTAAGGGAAACTCTCGGTGTATGTGACAAAGCATACATTGTTAATGAAGGAAAGGTCTTGGAATGCGGACCACCTGATGTTATTGTGAATAGTGAAAGGGCAAGGAAGATCTATCTGGGAGAAAATTTCACCCTTTAGTTAATGAGGAATGTCGTTTTAGCATGGATATAAGGCAGACACTAAAACTTACGCAACAGCTCGTGATGACACCTCAGTTGCAGCAGGCTATCAAGCTTTTACAGATGTCGAGGCTGGAGTTGGTTGAAACGATTAATGAGGAGATGGAAACAAATCCGGCTCTGGAGGAATCTGTTGAACAGGAGCCCTCTGTTGATCATGAAGAGGCTTCAGTGAAAGAGAAAGAGTTGATCATGGATAACATCACTGAAGATGTATCCAGCATTAACGCCTCTGAAAACGAAATCAACTGGGAGCAATATATAGAGAGCTACAGCGCTACAGATTATCAATCCAGGAAGTTTGAACACGAAGAAGTCCCCCAGTACGAAAATATTGTAAGGAGCCAGGATTCATTGCCTGATCATTTGAGATGGCAAATTCAAATGTCAAGCTTCGATGAGAGGGAAAGAAATATTGCTAACTTCATTGCAGGTAATATAGATGATGACGGCTACCTTAAGGCATCACTGGAAGAGGTTGCCGAAGCGCTTGATTGCGAGGTGGAAGACGCTGAAGAGGTGTTGAAGGTCATCCACGCCTTTGATCCTTTAGGCATTGCTGCAAGAGATTTACGAGAGTGTCTTCTTATTCAGGCATCCTTTCTTAATCTGGATAACACCCTTGTGGGAGAAATAATAAAAAATTATCTCCATGATATAGAAGGCAGACGCCTGTCCAAGATTGCCAAGGAAACCGGATCTCCGCTTGAAGAGGTTGTTGCCGCTGTGAAGGTGATCTCCGAATTTGAGCCGAGGCCGGGCAGGCCTTTCGCAGAAGATAATGCCCAGTATATAACACCTGATCTTTATGTTTATAAGGTAGATGACGAGTATGTCATTGTTCAAAATGAGGACGGGGTTCCCAGGTTGAGGATAAGCAACTATTATAAAGAAGCGATGCAGAAGGATAATGATGATGATGGGGCCAGGGAATATATTCAGGGCAAGGTCAGATCAGCGGTGTGGCTTATCAAGAGTATTCAGCAAAGACAAAGAACGATATACAAGGTCATGGAGAGCATCTTGAAATTTCAAAGGGACTTTTTTGACAACGGCATGGAATGTTTAAAGCCGCTGGTTCTTAAAGATGTGGCCGATGATATCGGTATGCATGAGTCAACCATCAGCAGGGTTACGAATAATAAGTATGTGCAAACTCCCCATGGAATATTCGAATTAAAATTCTTTTTCAACAGTGCTATATCCTGTTATGGCGCCGATGATATCGCTTCAGAGAGCGTGAAAGAAAAGATCAGGCAGTTGCTTGCCACTGAAAACGTCAAAAAACCATTTAGTGATCAGGCAATTGTTGAACTCTTAAAAAACAGCAATATTAATATCGCCAGGAGAACGGTGACAAAATACCGTGAAATGATGGGTCTTGCCTCTTCTTCTAAAAGAAAGAAATTATTCTAGGGTTCCTTTAACCCGGATGAACCGGATAAGTGCCTTTACGAAATCAAGTCTTCTACAGCTTTTCTTCGAAGAGCGATTGTGCGAAGCTAAATAATGTTCTGCCAGAAAATTACAGAATGTTATTTCTAAGTTACTAATAATTGCTTGACTGAATATGAAAAATCTATTATAGTATGCGTTTTTGAATAAGAAGGGGTTCTTAAGATTATGAAAACATTTATGCCTAAAAGTGGTGAAGTTGAAAGAAACTGGCAAGTTGTTGATGCCGAAGGAAAGATTCTTGGCAGGTTGGCGACGGAAATTGCCAATACGCTAAGAGGGAAAAATAAACCAAACTTCACTCCCCATATGGATACGGGTGATTTTGTCGTTGTCATCAATGCCGGGAAAATAAGTCTGACTGGCAAAAAACTGACAGACAAGGTTTATTACCACCATACCGGTTATCCTGGTGGTATTAGAGGCATTACCGCAGAAAAACTGTTAGAGAAGAAGCCTGAACAGCTCCTGATTGAAGCGGTAAAAGGGATGCTTCCAAAGAACAAGCTACAAAGTGTATTCATGAAAAAGCTGAAGGTATATGCAGGTGCAGATCATCCCCATGCGGCACAGCTGCCTAAGGCTGCAAGCATATAACTGATAAGGAGATTAAATGGCTGAGACGGTATACAGCGTAACAGGCAAAAGGAAAAGATCCATTGCAAGAGTTCGTGTTGTCAAGGGAAAGGGAGCGATTTCTATCAATAAGAAACCTCTCGATGAATATTTTGGCACTGAAATTTTAAGAATGATTGTTAGGCAGCCTCTGGCCTTGACCAATAACGTTGATAAATATGATATGAATGTAAATGTTTGTGGCGGTGGAATCGCGGGACAGGCAGGCGCCATAAAGCATGGAATAACGAAAGCCTTACTTGAAATTGATCCGGAGCTGCGTAGTGTGCTGAAGAAGGCAGGTTATGTTACGAGGGATTCACGGATAAAAGAAAGAAAAAAGTACGGCCGGAAGAAGGCAAGAAAAAGCTTCCAGTTCTCCAAGAGATAGGGAGAGAGAAACCCAACAATCAGGGGAGGTCGTTTGGCCTCCCTTTTTTATTATCTGGAGTATGAAATGATTAAGACTGCAGTGGTCGGGGCCACAGGATACAGTGGTCTTGAATTGATACGGATATTACTTACCCATCCCCAGGTCAAGTTGACTGTCATTACATCAAGAAGCCAGCCAGGCATAGCTATCTCAGAAATATTTCCCGCTTTAAAAAATCGAACAAATCTGATTACAGAGTCATTGATCCCCGCAGCTATTGCAGAAAAGGCGGATATTGTATTTACGGCCCTCCCTCATGGTGCATCTATGGACGTGGTGAACTCCCTTGTAGAGCAAAATATGAAAGTGATTGATTTGAGTGCTGATTTCAGATTTAGAGATCAAAAGGTCTATACCGAGTGGTATGGCGAACATAAAGCACCACTTCTTCTCGACAAGGCTGTTTATGGTTTGCCTGAGTTGAATCGGGCTGAGATAAAGTCTGCAACTCTTGTCGGAAATCCGGGTTGTTATCCCACATCAGCCATATTACCACTCTTACCGTTATTGAAAGAGAAAGTAATCGATGACAAAACGGTTGTCATTAATTCTGCATCGGGAGTAACAGGAGCGGGCAGAAGCGCCTCTACGGGAAATATTTTTTGTGAAGTTAATGAAAGTTTCAAGCCCTACAAGGTCGGTGAGCACCGTCATACACCTGAAATTGAAGAGGCTTTGAAAAGTTCGTCCGGCTCAGAGATAAAAGTTACCTTTACCCCCCATCTCGCTCCCATGAACAGGGGTATATTAAGTACCGTTACGGCAAACCTCAAGGAGGGGATGTCGACAAGTAAAATCCTGAATATCCTGAAAGGATTTTATGAACATGAACCCTTTGTCCGGATCTGTCCCGAAGGAGTTTATCCTGATACCTCTGATGTGAGGGGCAGCAACTACTGCGATATCGGCGTCAAGGTTGATGAAAGAACGGGACGTGTTGTTATCATGTCTGCACTTGATAACCTTGTTAAAGGTGCGGCCGGGCAGGCCGTTCAGAACATGAATTTAATGTCAGGCCTGGGAGAAGATGCAGGCTTAAGGCATATTCCTATTTCAATCTGACAGGGGGTAAGATCTATTTGAAGGCCGTTGCTATTATACCCGCACGTTATGCCTCGACCCGGCTTTCGGGAAAACCACTCATCAATATACTTGGAAAACCGATGATCCAGCATGTTTATGAGAGGTGCAAAGAGGCTAAAACAATAGACAGGGTATTAGTAGCAACGGACGATAAAAGGATTTTTGATGTCGTTGAGGCCTTTGGCGGAAAAGCGGTTATGACTTCCCCGGCCCATGAAACGGGTACTGACAGGCTGGCAGAGGTTGCTTCCAATATTGATTCAGGACTGGTAGTCAACGTGCAGGGTGATGAGCCCCTTATAAAACCGGAAATGATTGATGAGGCTGTCTTGCCCTTGCTTGAAGACAGATCCATAGTAATGGGCACGCTAAAAAGTTTGCTTACTGATCAAAATGAGCTTTCCAGCCCTTCAGTTGTTAAAGTTGTCGTTGATAAGGAAGATAATGCGCTTTATTTTTCCCGTCATCCCATTCCCTATATAGGTCATATCTCGGAAAAGCCAGGCCGTCCTGTTCACTATAAGCATGTGGGGCTGTATGCCTTCAAGCGAGAATTTTTGCTCAAGTTTGCAGCGATGGAGCCTTCACCGCTGGAAAAATTGGAAAAGCTGGAGCAGTTGAGAGCGCTGGAGAATGGATATAAAGTTAAAGTTAAAACGACTATTTTTAACTCTATTGGTGTTGATGAACCACAGGATGTGGAGAAAGTGAAAAATGCCCTGTTGAAAATGATGGAGACTACGAATGGATCGAGCTAAAAAATACATATTTGTAACGGGAGGCGTTGTTTCCTCGCTTGGGAAGGGGCTGGCAGCCGCATCAATAGGTGCGTTAATGGAGGCCAGAGGACTTAAGGTGACAATGCAAAAGCTGGATCCTTATATCAATGTGGATCCGGGAACAATGAGCCCATTTCAACATGGTGAGGTTTTTGTCACCGACGATGGTGCAGAGACAGATCTCGATCTGGGGCATTACGAACGTTACATCTCTACCCGCATGTCGAAGAAGAATAACTTTACCACAGGACAGGTTTACGACACGGTAATTTCAAAGGAAAGAAAAGGTGAGTACCTGGGCGGAACGGTACAGGTGATTCCCCATATTACAGATGAAATAAAAAGAAGAGTTAGGGAAGTCTCGGAAGACTTTGACATTACCATTGTTGAGGTGGGTGGCACTGTGGGGGATATCGAGTCTCTCCCTTTTTTAGAGGCCATAAGGCAGTTTAGATATGATGTAGGCCAGGAAAATGTGCTCTATATCCATCTTACTCTAGTTCCTTTTATCCCCACCGCTGGTGAACTAAAGACTAAACCGACCCAGCACAGTGTGAAGGAGTTAAGAGAAATTGGTATCCAGCCGGATATTCTCCTATGTAGAACGGACAGAGTTTTGCCGGAGGAGATGAAAGCAAAGGTGGCTCTTTTTTGTAACGTCGATAAAGATGCGGTCATAACGGCTATTGATGTTGATACGATTTATAAAGTGCCCATCGTTTTTCATGAAGAGGGGCTGGATCTTAAGATCATTAAAAAATTAAATATCTGGACGGGACAACCTGACCTGGAACAGTGGGCGAGCATCTGTGAGAAGGTGACGGCGCCTTCTCATGAGGTGACAATAGCGATTGCAGGCAAATATGTTGACCTTAAAGAATCCTATAAGAGCCTGTCTGAGGCATTAACCCATGGTGGCATAGCGAACACCTGCAGAGTCAAATTTAAATACGTTGATACTGAAGCGATAGAGAATGAAGGCGCTGACGGGATGCTTGCCGATGTGGATGGTATTCTGGTTCCCGGTGGTTTCGGTGCCAGAGGCGTTGAGGGAAAGATTCAGGTCATCGCTTATGCGAGAGAAAAAAATATCCCCTTTCTGGGTATCTGTTTAGGTATGCAGCTTTCAGTTGTTGAATTTGCAAGAAATGTTTGTGGTCTTAAGGATGCCAACAGCTTCGAATTTGATGAAGAAACTGAACATCCTGTGATACATCTTATGCAATCGCAGAAGGAAATTCAAAATATGGGTGGGACCATGCGGCTGGGTGCATACCCCTGTCACATAAAGGAAGAGACCTTTTCTCACCAGGCATACGGCGAAACAGAAATCTCTGAGCGGCACCGTCATCGTTATGAGTTTAATAACAGTTACAGAAGGCAACTAGAGGAAAAGGGAATGGTCATTAGTGGTGTTTATGAGAAGGAAGATCTTGTTGAGATTATCGAAATAAAAGGTCATCCCTGGTTCGTTGCTTGTCAGTTCCACCCGGAATTTAAATCCCGGCCAGTTGATCCCCACCCGCTTTTTAGCAGCTTTGTCGGGGCATCTCTTAAAAAGGTAATGGAAGTAAAATGACTCTTGAAATAAAGATTGGGGATATTTTTGTGGGAGGAAATAATCCTCTCTTTCTTATTGCCGGGCCATGTGTTATCGAGAATGAGGTCCATACTTTGAAAGTTGCCGGAGAGTTAAAGGCGATTACGGCAGAGGCTGGAATCCCCTTCATTTTTAAGGCATCCTTCGATAAAGCCAACAGAAGTTCCATTGATTCCTATAGAGGTCCTGGCCTGAAAAAGGGCCTTGAAATACTGAGAAAAGTTAAGGATGAGTTGAATGTCCCTGTCCTTTCCGATATCCATCGATTCGAAGAGATAGACGAGGCTTCTGAAATTCTGGACATTCTTCAAATCCCGGCCCTGTTATGTCGACAGACTGACCTTATTGTTGAAGCTGCAAAAAAGGGCAAGGTCATCAATATTAAAAAAGGTCAGTTCATGGCGCCATGGGATATGAAAAATGTCCTTGAAAAAGCTAAGTCCAGCGGCAATGAGAATATCATTTTCACAGAAAGAGGGACGACCTTTGGTTACAATAACCTGGTCACAGATATGAGAAGTCTGCCATTGATGAGAAGTTATGGTTTTCCTGTCGTCTTTGACGCCACACATGCCGTGCAACTCCCAGGGGGAGGCGGGACGAAATCAGGAGGGGAAAGGGAATTTATTGCGCCTCTTGCACGGGCAGCCGTTGCTGCAGGTGTGGATGGCCTTTTTATGGAAGTCCATGATGATCCGGAAAGCGCTTTATGTGATGGTCCTAACTCATTCAAAATGGGTGAACTTATAGGTCTGCTGGAGATACTTAAGGAAATTGATTCTATTGTTAAGTCTTCCTCTCAGCCCCTCCCTGACCAATAATGATCTATCTTTGTTTAATGTTCTTTTTGTTCAATGTCGCAGGCTGTGACGACACAAAATTAAACTTTACATTTAAAGAATATATATTATAATTTAACGCCTTTGGAGATCTAATTTATTTAAATTATATAACAGGATTATGGCCATGTCTCGACGGATAAATAAACATATACTAAAGATATTAATGACATTTGTAATACTGTTTATTCCTTTTATGGCAAATGCATTCTTTGGTAAAAACAGTACGGGTGGGACCAGTGTCATCTATCTGGATGATACGAGAATAAAAATTGATGGTGGTTTCATCGAGTGGTACGATAGTGCCGAAATTTCCGTCAGAGGAAAGGGCGTTGAAACTACTATCAATGTTGATAATTCAAGCTCAAATGAGGTGAGATCGTTCAATGTTTCTGTGAATAATATAAATCCTGAAATAACAAAAATATTAGGATTGAGTGAGAAGGAAATTAAGAAGGAAAAGAACAGTATCAGCTTTCCAGTCAAGGTTGAAGCAAATAAGGTCGCCGTTTATAAATTAACACCCGAGCTTCCCAAAGATGAGTTCATGTTCATGGTCTTTGGCGAGAGCAGGGGAGGGCCAAATGTGTTTCAAAGAATCATTGGCGACATTAATTACAGAAAGCCACTTTTTGCTATCAGCTGCGGTGACATGGTGGAAAAACCATCATCCTCCGATTATAAAGATTTCATGAAACAGATAAATAGTGTGACTGTGCCTTTTCTTACCGTTGCCGGGAGTAGCGAGATATTAGGTGGAAATCGAAGACTTTATGAAGACTTTCTAGGCAGTCCATATTACTCCTTCGATTTTATGAATTCGCACTTTATTATTGTAGATAATGGGGATAATAGAATCAGCGAGGACCAGTTCCTCTGGTTGGAAAATGATTTGATGCAAAATAAGAGCATAAATACCTTTGTTTTTATGCATATGCCGCCCTATGATCCCAGGCCGGGTAAAGAACACCCGATGAAGTTGGGGGAACAGTTCAGGAGACTCTCAGCTATTTTGGAAAAATACAAAGTTAGCCGAGTTTTTACCGCCGGAGTTCACGGTTATTATAAAAAGGACCAGGGTGGCGTTCCTTATATTATTACGGGTGGTGGTGGCTCTGAACTGGTGTCTCTCGATTCTTTTTATAACTATGTCCTGGTCGATGTAAAGGGAGACAAAGTTAAAGACAAGCTCATTAAGCTCACCTTTCCTCCTTTAGGATGGTATGACTCCCTGAAGGTCAAAGTTAAGTTGTCCTTGAAAAATTCATTTACTACACATCCTATTCTATCTTCATTTGCAGCGCTGATATGCTTGTTTGTCTTATTTAGTGTCCTTAAATTATTTCGAAGAAGGTTTTCTAGACGAACCAAAAGAAGACTCTCACTCTAATTCATTTACAAACATAATATCCGATTTCTCTCCCTTTTTTAATAATAGAGTAACTACCGCCATTTTCTAACGGGCCTGTGTAGCATAGGCAACGATTATGAAGAGGACATATTTAGATTACAATTCGACAACCCCACTGGATTCAGCCGTAATGGATTTTATGAGCGCCGCTTTAGGCAGTGTTTATGGAAATCCTTCAAGTATTCACGTTGAAGGCCGGAAAGCCAGAACAATTATAGACGAATCCAGGGAGGCGGTGGCTTCCCTTTTAACTTGCCAAGCCTCAGAAATTATTTTTTGTGGTAGTGGATCGGAATGTAATAACCTTGCACTTAAAGGTATTTCAGAGGCTTTCAAAAATAAAGGGAACCACCTTATTACTTCTAAAGTGGAGCATCCCTCTGTTATTAATACCTTTAAATATCTGGAAGGCAAAGGCTGGAAGGTTACATATCTGGATGTTGACAGGTGGGGAAATCTGAACCTGAATGATTTAAAAGCCGCCATTCAAAGCGATACGGTTCTTGTTTCTCTCATGATGGCCAACAATGAAACAGGTGTTTTATTTCCCATTCAGGAAGCCGCTTCTGTTGCCAGGGAAAAAGGTGTGTTGTTTCACACCGACGCGGTTCAGGCCGTAGGCAAGATAGACGTAAACATTCGAGAACTTAATGTAGACCTTTTGTCCCTGGCGGCACATAAGTTTTATGGGCCAAAGGGTGTGGGGGCACTCTATATCAGAAAAGGGACTCATCTTGAACCTGTTACCCATGGCGGGGGCCAGGAGGACGGGAGACGGGGTGGGACAGAAAATATTGGAGGTATTATGGGCCTTGCCCGGGCCGCTGAAATTGTGAAGGACCTTCTTCCTCAGGAGATGGAGAGATTAAAGGGACTTAAGCTCTATTTGAAAGAGGGGCTGGAGAAAACAATTAAAAATGTTGTTTTTAATGTTGACCATGACTGCAATCTGCCCAATACATTGAGTGTCGGCTTTAAAGGTATCAGTGGTGAGTCTCTGGTCATGGCGCTAGACCTTGAGGGCTTTGCAGTTTCCTCGGGTTCAGCCTGTTCGTCGGGTGCGTTAAACCCTTCTCATGTCCTGACGGCAATGAAGCTTGATGATGAGACAATTGATGGCACACTCAGGCTGAGTCTGGGACGCTGGAGCAGATCCAGTGAAATTGACGATTTTCTTAAAGTACTTCCTCCCATAATCGAGAGAGTTGACACGACACTATGAGCCCTGATATCGCTTTACCTCTTCCTATTCATACCTTATAATTAATTCTACAATGAACAGTAAAACAAAAAATAGAGTGGCCGTTGCCATGAGCGGTGGCGTGGATAGCTCTGCTGCTGCCCTTATCCTGAAAAAAGAGGGCTACGATGTCATTGGTATTTCAATGAAACTCTGGGAAGGGGTCAGCAGTGGAAAGGGCAGATGTTGCTCCCTGGAAGATTTTCGCGATGCACGGCGGGTGGCTGATATTCTGGAGATACCCTACTATGTTGTGAATATGCAAGACGATTTTAAAAACAGGGTTGTCAATAATTTTGTCGAGAATTACCTCGCCGCCTCTACGCCCAATCCCTGTATAATGTGTAACCAGGAAATGAAGTTTGACCTGTTGATGAAAAAAGTGTCGGAGCTGGGGGCGGACCGCCTTGCCACCGGACACTATGCCAGAATAGAATATAATAAAAATAAGGGGCGATTTCTCCTCAAAAAGGGGATAAATACCAAAAAAGACCAAAGCTATTTTCTTTTTTCAATGACGCAGGAACAGCTTTCCAGAGTCCTTTTTCCCCTGGGAAATTTTGAAAATAAGGCTGATGTAAGGGCGTTGTTGAGGGACGCCGGCATCCAGATATCAGAAAAAGAGGAGAGTCAGGATATATGTTTTGTCGATGATAAGGGGTATGCCGCTTTTATCGAGGGGCTTATGAGGGATAAAACTGTTAAAAAAGGAAAAATTCTCTCGCCCCATGGAGAAGTCCTTGGTGATCATGATGGTATACATAAATTTACAATAGGTCAGCGACGGGGCCTGGGTATTGCGTCTAACCGGCGGAAATATGTTGTCGGCTTTGACCATGGCGGTCATGATGTTATTTTAGGCGATGAATCAGGTCTTATGTCTAATGGACTAATAGCAAGAAATACCAACTTCATTTCCATGGAAGAGCTTAAAGAAAAGTGCCATGCCGCTGCAAAAATAAGATACAGTGAAAATCAACATGATTGTTTTCTTTCCCCGGGAGATAATGGGAATATTCTCGTTGAGTTTGAAAAACCTCAAAGGGCTGTCACGCCCGGTCAGGCGGTTGCCTTTTACGACGGCGATGAAGTGCTCGGCGGCGGCTGGATAGAGAGGGCCATTAAGTGAAACAGGCATCACTAATCACTCTTGGATGTAAGGTGAACTCATATGATACCGCTCTGCTCTGGGAGGGGCTTGAGGAAAAGGGATATAAAGTGTCGGACAAAGTGGACGTGGCAGATGTCTATATCGTAAATACCTGTACGGTAACGAACAGTGCGAATTCACAATCGAGGCAGATAGCAAGAAAAGTGAAGAAATTAAATCCGAAGGCGCTTGTCATTGTTACGGGGTGTTATGCTCAAGTAAATCCCGATGAAGTCTCAAAGCTGGAATGCGTTGATTATGTTGTTGGAAATCAGGAAAAGGATCAAATCCTTAAACTGGTTGAAAATGCCGGTCCTGAACAAGAAGAGAAAGTTATCGTTGGTAATATTTCCAAGGCAAAAAGCCTTAACTATACCAAACTGACAGGTTTCCAAAGGAAAAACAGGGCCTTTTTAAGAGTCCAGGACGGTTGTGATGCCTTCTGCGCCTATTGCATTATCCCTTATGCCAGGGGGAGAAGCAGAAGCCTGTCGATGGAAGAGATTGAAGATCAGGTGCTTAGCCTGTCTGAAAGAGGCTATGCGGAGATTGTTCTCACAGGCATTCATCTGGGCGGCTATGGCCTTGATCTTCCACCTAACAAAAGCTTTCTTTCCCTGTTAAAAAAACTTGATGATCTTAATATTGACAGCCGATTCAGGATTAGTTCAATAGAACCTACAGAGATTGATGATGAAATGATAGAGTTTCTCATTACCTCAAAAAAAATCTGCCGTCATCTCCACATACCTTTACAAAGTGGAGATGAAGAGATTCTTAAAAAAATGGGAAGGAAATATAGCCCTTCATTCTATATGGAAAAGATAGATCAGATTGCGTCAAAGTGGCATGATGTCGCCATCGGTGTTGATGTTATTGTTGGTTTCCCCGGAGAACATGACGATAATTTCATAAATAGCTACAATCTTATTAAGAACATAGAGGCCTCTTACCTCCATGTATTTCCATACTCAATTAGACAGGGGACACCGGCTGCCACAATGCCTGATCATGTGGCGCCCAATATTATTAAGTCTCGAAGTGCGCTTATGAGAGAACTTGGCAGTGAAAAAAAGAGGGCCTTTTGCCGGCGTTTTCTGGGAAAAAGACTGAATACAGTAAAGGTGGATGAGAAGGTAGACGGCATTAAGGCATTATCCGATAATTATATTGAAATTAATATCAATAACCGGAATGTGGAAGAAACTGCAATAATCAACGCTGAAATTGAAAGGATCGATGCAGGTGTTTGTTATGGCAAGGTTGTTGTCTAGGTAAATCTTAATGAAATCTTGACCGGTCCGGATGTTGCGGATAAAATTTGCAAAATTTTAATCGCTTGGGGTTGAATTCCCCGCAGCTTGCTGCGTCCTGTCATTCTCGCACCGCAAGCGGCATAAACTTCGCGGGAATCCAGCCCTATTGTAACCCTGGATTCCGGGTCAAGCCCGGAATGACAAGCAAATACCCCGTCAGCTTGCTGCGGGGTTG
>JADFVM010000282.1 GCA_015222555.1 Pseudomonadota bacterium | reverse complement strand
CGAGAAGTTTCATGAATTCAAATATGACGGCGGAATCATCTCTTTTGTCTCGCTTCTCAACAAAAACAAAAATGTTATCAACAGCGAGCCCATATACATCGAGGCTGAAAAAGACGGGATCATCATGGAGATCGCCCTTCAGTATAACGATGGTTACAGTGAGCAGATCTTTACCTTTGCAAACAATATCAATACCTATGAAGGGGGGACCCACCTGAGCGGTTTTAAGGCGGCGCTGACGAGAACGGTCAATAGCTATTCTGCGGCAAATAACCTCCTGAAAAATGTAAAGGAGAGTCTTACAGGCGATGATATCAGGGAGGGCCTCACCGGCGTTATCAGTGTGAAAATCCCTGAACCGCAGTTTGAGGGACAAACCAAGACCAAGCTTGGAAACAGTGAGGTTAAAGGGCTGGTGGAGACCATGGTCAACGAAAACCTGGCCACCTTTTTTGAGGAAAACCCCGCCATCGCCAAAAAGGTTGTCGGCAAATCAATTGAGGCGGCCAGGGCGAGAGAGGCGGCCAGAAAGGCGAGGGATCTTACCCGAAGAAAGGGGGCGCTGGAATTCAGTTCCCTGCCGGGTAAGCTTGCCGACTGTCAGGAAAAAGATCCTGCGCTGAGTGAACTCTACATTGTGGAGGGAGATTCTGCCGGCGGTTCTGCAAAACAGGGCCGGGACAGGAAAAACCAGGCCATTCTCCCCTTGAAAGGTAAAATCCTCAACGTGGAAAAGGCGCGTTTTGACAAGATGCTCAGAAGTGATGAAATCATTGTGCTTATTACCGCCATGGGAACTGGAATAGGCAAGGAAGACTTTGATATTAACAAGCTCAGGTATCATAAGATCATCATCATGACCGATGCCGACGTGGATGGTTCACATATCAGAACACTTCTTCTTACCTTTTTCTACAGGCAGATGTTAGAGATTGTAGAGCGCGGATATCTTTATATCGCCCAGCCCCCTCTGTACAAGATAAAAAAAGGGAGGTCCGAGACCTACGTGAAGGACGATGCGGCACTTGAAGACTTTTTAATAAGCACCGGTGTTGAGGGGGTGCGGCTTAACCCGGATAAAGGCCCTATCACGGGGAGCAGGCTGTCAGCCATTGTGAAGAAACTGGTTACCCTTGGCAAGATTCTTGGGCATATTGAGAAAAGGAAGAAAGACAGATACGTCGTTGAGGCCATCGCCGTAAATAACTCCTTGAAAAACCTTAAAAACGAAGAAGATATAAGGGCCGCTTTAGAGAAAGTCAGCTCTTACATCAAGTCTTTTTATGGCATGGAACGATACCTTGATTTTAATGTCGAAAGAGACGAAGAACATGATTGTTTTAAGGTGGAAGTCAATAGCAAAGAAAGTGGTGTTGCCTACAGAACCATAATTGACAAGGACTTTCTGTCATCTCCTGAGTTTAAGGAGATCAAGGTTCTCTGCCAAAGTATTACAGCTATCGGTTCTGCACCCTACAAGATTGAAACAGAGGCTGAGGAGATAGAAGTCAGTCACTACCAGGGGCTGGTCGACGTGGTGATGAACCAGGGGAAAAAAGGTCTTTACATCCAGCGATATAAAGGACTGGGGGAGATGAATCCGGACCAGCTCTGGGATACAACAATGAATCCTGACAATCGAACACTGCTCCAGGTAAAGGTGGAAGATACTGTGGCTGCTGATGAAATGTTTACCATACTCATGGGTGATCAGGTTGAGCCGAGAAAGAATTTCATCGATACCAATGCCTT
>JADFVM010000281.1 GCA_015222555.1 Pseudomonadota bacterium | reverse complement strand
CCCTAAGCACTTTCGAGGAAGAATAGTTCTGAGCATTTCGGGAAGAAGCAAACTCCACCTTGCAATCTCTCATTTACGTATTATAATCGGACCCAATGAATGTCAGGCGATCAATTATTACTTTATGTCTTTTTCTGGCCATCTTTCTTGCGTACCGTTTTGTTCGCCCTCTACAAATATTCGTCGTGTCCCCTGAATTTGAGGTACCCATAGACATAGGGGCTGTTCCGGTCGGACTAGATTCGGTAAGTGCAAAATCCTGTGGCAAGTGCCATACAGAGATATACGAGGAATGGTCAAGCAGTATGCACGCAGATGCATGGATTGACCCCTATTTTCAGGTTGACTACGCCTTCGACGGCTACCCGCAGATATGCTTGAATTGCCATACTCCGCTTAAAGGCCAACAGAAAGACCTTGTTCTTGGTTTCAAGGACAGTGAGAAATCCGACCCTATCCTCAAATCCAACAGGAATTTCGATGAGTCCCTGCAGGATGAAGGCGTAACTTGCGCTGTATGCCATATAAGAGACGGGATGATAATCGGTCCATCCGGAAGTGATACAGCACCACATCCTGTGAAGCGTGATGAATCAATGAGTGACGGCCATTCGATGTGTCGGAGATGCCATATGGTCATGGGAGACAGGTGGGACACCTTCTACCGCTTACCACCATGTGGAACATATGGTGAGACAATGGAGGCCGGAAGGAAACCGGAGTGCATGAAGTGTCACATGCCTGAAATTGAAAGGCCTGTAGTTCCTGGTGGCGAGATAAAGAAGGCAAAGCAGCATCTCTGGCAAGGCGGGCACCATCCTGAGATGGTAAAGAAAGGGCTCACTGTAAAGCTGGAGTCTATAGAACTTGCGGACAGCAGCATTGAATACAAGCTCTCCCTTTCCAATTCAGGATCGAATCACAGAATACCGACTGGGACTCCGGATCGACATCTTACAGTTAAGTTCAGACGCCTTGATGAAAACATGAAAACACTAGGGGAAAAGAGTTACAAGCTTAAAAGAACAATCATGTGGCGACCGTTTATCGTTGATCTCTGGGATACACGATTAAAAGCTGGAGAGACACGATTGTTTTCTTTCCATGTAAATAGGCAAGACAGGCCGGTCTTCATAGATGTCGAGGTCAGGTATCACCTGCTGGATGAAAGAAGGCGGCGCAGGATCGGGTATGAAAATAAGGAACCGATTGACTACAGTATTTTTTACAAGAGGATTGAGGTAGGCAAAAATGTCAAGAATTAGTAGGGCAACGTAAAAAGGTGTCGATTACGCTTTTATGTTGTGAAATGAAGGCTCTGAAAAATCACACTTTCAGGACGGAATCTTTTAATCGCTTGGGGTTGGTTATTAAAAGGCCGATCAGGCTTCAATAATGACCTTTAAGCAATCTTTCCCGTCAGCAGCCATTTCAAATCCCCTGGCAATATCCTGAAGAGGAAAGCTGTGGGAAATCATATCTTTAACGATGACATTGCCGGATCGAATCATTTCAATGGCTTGATAATGATCCAGCGGTGCAGACCCGTAACTGGTCTTTATTGAAATATCATTTCTCCAGTAGCTGTTAAAATCAACGACCACCCTCTCCTCAGGTTTAGGCACGGCAAAGAACAAAATGGTGCCGCCCGGGCCAACGGACTTTAATGCCTGATTGACTGCCGGCATGGCGCCCGTACATAAAATCACGATGTCGGCCAGAGCACCTTCATTGATATTCTTAATGACGGAGGGGATATCCTCCTTTGCATCGATAACATGATTGGCGCCAAAACGCCCGGCCGCCTCAAGCCTTGAGGGCTGAATATCGGCAGCAATGATTTTACCGGCGCCCAGCGCTCTTGCAGCCTTAATAAAGAGTAAGCCGGAAAGCCCGGCGCCTACCACTGCAAGACTGTTACCAGGTGTCATACCAGCTGTTCTCAGGCCTCGCAAGATCGTTCCCAGCGGCTCAATGAATGTCCCTTCTTCATAGGTGATTTCTGGAGGGAGTTTCAGTGTGCCCGTGTCAATGCTTTTACCGGTAACTCTTAGGTATTCTGAAAATCCGCCGGGCTCAAAGTTATTAACTTTTTGAAATATTTGGCAGGCCGTAAAGTGACCTTTCAGGCAGGTTGGACATTCTTCGCAGGGAACATGATGGAGGGTGAACACCCGGTCTCCCGGCGCAAACTTTGTAATTTCGGAGCCGACTTCGACAATTTCACCCGTCACCTCATGGCCCAGGACGAGAGGGGCCCGTTTGATGCGATACCACTCCATGACATCGCTGCCGCAGATACCGCTGGCCTTAACCTTGATAAGGATATCCCTCGGCCCGACCTGTGGCTTCGGTATTTCCTCGACTCGAACATCGCTGTTGTTGTAGTACATTCCGACTTTCATGAATTTGTCGCTATCCCATCAACCCTTCGCTATCTCTTCATATAGCTGATAGGCCTCTTTCACACTTTTGCCCTCGTGAACAACGGCCCTTACCGCCTGAATCATGGCTACAGGATTTTCATTCTGGAAAATGTTTCTTCCCATATCAACGCCAACGGCGCCTGCTTTAACGGCGTTATAGGTGAAATCAAGGGCCTCTTTAGTTGGCCTTTTGGTGCCGCCTGCAATAACGATGGGTGACAGACAGGCCTCAACCACTTCTTCAAAACCATCGCAATAATAGGTCTTGACGATGTCGGCGCCATTTTCTGAAAGGACGCGACAACTATGTTTGAGGTATCTAAGGGCCTCTTTCTTATCATCCGCCGTCAATTCACCGCCATCTTCCCTCTCACCTTTTACAAATTTGGTTAATAGGGGATCGGCACCAACGGCCGTAATGCCGATGGCGATAAGTCCATAACGGTGAGCCTCATCGGCAAGGCTGGTCAGGTTTTCTAT
>JADFVM010000280.1 GCA_015222555.1 Pseudomonadota bacterium | reverse complement strand
TTCGCTGCAATGAAGTCAAAACCGCTGCCCTCTTCGTCAACGGCGGCCTACTGTCAAGCACGGAAAAAGCTTGACTTGCCCTCCCTCTCTTGGGGTAATACTTCAGCATACATCAGAACAGCTTCAGGCTAAGCCTGATGCCTCTTCCCCTGTCAACGCTTCACGTGCGGCCTCACGGCCGCCCGCGCATGACTCGGGGCCATGATGGAGCAATTTCTCCTCTCATGTAGGGCTCTTGCATCCCCTACCCTATGCCGGTTTATCCCGGCGCTTTCGGTCCATCCCCGACCCCAGCCATGGCAGAAGCGACAGATCACAGGTGTCAGGGTGCAGCCATGGCATGAGGGTCTCCCTGGCATTTTCCAGGGGAAGAAAGATATGGACAGGTTGTCCATGAGGCTTGAAAGTTGAAAGGGGACTGCTTTATTTCCCTGCTGCAGCCCACTTTTTTCTGTCTCACAAAAAAAAACCGCTCCGGCAGTGTATACCGTGAACGGATTTTAATTTTATATCTTTAGAGGCGGCTAATTAGATAAGATCCAAAGGCATATGGATACAATTGTCAGTGCAGGCAAAACCATGCCCACCGCTACCCCGAGCAGCACCCTGGGAGTTGTGAATACGTTAGACTTGAGTTCATGATAAATTCGGGAAACAAGCTTTCCGGAAGACTCTAAAGAAGAGTCACATTTGTATTTCAGGACAATTGTAGCTTCCTCTAAATACCCCCCTGCGATAAGAGTGACGACAGTTGAATAGGTGTTGTCGTCAGTTTCGATGCCGCTTTGATTGAAAAGCCTCCTGAATTTATCGTCATGGATTGGCTCTTCTATCTCCAAATAGTAATTAGCGCTCATCCCCCAGCTGTTCCTTAAAGCTGCTTCTAATTTACTCATTTTTCACCTCCTCGATAGCATTTAATTTTTGCATACCTGTCATACCTGACCTAGCTATATAGCATGAAGTATACCCATTATTTATAAAAAAGAAATTCCTAATTATATCTGCTGGTTACATAATAGATGACAGACAAATGATGCGCAAACGTACGACTTTTGAAACAATTTGCTTCAAATATGTTTCCCTGGTGAAAATAACGTTTCAATGGCTGATCATAATGCACCCGTTTTGCATTCGCAGCGGCCAGTTATCGCATCATTGCGTTAAGGTACGCCTGTTTCATCTTGACAGCTGTCTCAGCGCACATGCGTGGCGATAACTGTTCAGGAATATGTAATGCTATCGGGAGAGCAGCCAGGCATACCGCCGACAGTTGATTAACAGCGATTTACTTATCTCTTGACCTTTGTTATTTTTGATGTTTCAATTATGTTTCTGGCAACCCTGAAGATGAAACATGGAGAAACACATGAAGGCGTTCAAGCCGAAAGGTTTTTCAGAATCGATTTATTACCAGCTCGTTGAAAATGCCATTCCTCTGATTGTTCTGGTGCAACCAGTAAAGAAAATTGATGACATCGCCAACAGCCTGATTGCCTACACCAATATGCAGTTTTTCAAGAACAGAGACTTGAAGCGGGAACAGATACTGACGATGACGTTTCATCAACTCCTGTCGGCTATACTTGCTGAAGAGAGGGATGTAGTGCAGTATTTTCACAACCTCATAAGCAAAGGGGAAATCACTCAATTGAGGTTGCCGATGAAGGGGACGGATGACGCAAGTCAATATGTGTTGAAGGGGAAGGATGGCGCAAGTCAATATATGCTGATCAGAAGTAAAATACTCCAGAATAATGAGGGGAACTTTTATGCGCAGGGAATTTTTACGGATGTGACTGAGTTTACACTCTTGGCAAATGCCCTTTATAGTGCAGAAGAGGAGGTCAGCATTCTTCACAGGGCATTAAGAAACTATGGCGGATTCGGCGATATTCTGGGTGGAAGCGAAAAAATGGAGAAGATCTATTCGCTGCTCCACCATTTAGCCTTTGTTGATACCAATGTACTCATTCAGGGTGAGACCGGAACAGGGAAGGAACTGGTTGCAAGGGAACTTCACAGGCGTTATCGCCCCGATTCACCCTTTGTGCCCGTAAACTGTGGTGCCCTGCCGGAAGGCATGCTTGAGAGTGAGCTCTTTGGTCATGTCCGCGGGGCCTTTACCGGTGCATCCCGTGATTATACAGGTCTCTTTCGTTCCGCATCTGGGGGGATCCTTTTTCTGGATGAAATTGGAGAACTGTCACTGTCTTTTCAGGTTAAGCTGTTACGCGTTTTACAGGAAAGTGAAGTGCGACCTGTAGGGTGTGACAAGACGATAAAGGTTGATGTCAGGGTCATAGCCGCAACTCACCGGGACCTGAAGGATATGGTGCGTAAAAGAACATTCAGAGAAGATCTGTACTACCGGCTCAGCACTTTCCCTATCAATATCCCTCCGTTGCGGGAGCGCCCTGAAGATATCATCCTCATTGCTATCTACTTCCTGGAAAAACGATTCATTAAAACACAGAGAGGGCCTAAAGGATTTTATCCGAAAGCCCTCGCCAAACTCCGTGCCTACCAGTGGCCGGGAAATATTCGTGAGCTGGAGAATGTCATTGAATATGCCTCTGTTGTGGCCACGTCAGATAAGATCGATGAATGTGACCTGCCGGAATTCTTTAACGCTTCCCCTGGTGACGGCATGAAAGCGGGCTATTCATCAGCAGGGCTGGGCGTGGAAGCGAAGGAGAAGGAGCCCTTAGAGGAGTTCCATACTTCTGAGAAGGAACGCATATTCAACTGCCTGAGAACGCATGGCGGCAACAGACAAAAAACAGCGGCGAAGCTCAATATGTCGAGAATTACACTATGGCGAAGAATGAATGAGTACAATATTACAGAGTTTTAGTTAAGGTGAAACAGGGACAGCTGCCCCTATTATCCTCTAAAACCGCATCAAGTCAAGGACTGCCCCCTTTTACTTTGCAAAAATCATATAAAGGCTGATACTTTTTGCTCTCTTCACATCTAAATATTAAGAGCTCGAACATTATATGTCCCTTGGGAGAGCTTTTATGATGCTGTACTTCTGGGGTCGGACCAAGCTAACATCTTGTTTTATTGGCATTATCATCCCAGAAACAGCTATTTCTTGGCCTTAGAAGCCCCTTTTCGGGGGCAAAGTGAGCATTTCAAGGGTTTCATTATGCTGACCGAACATTCCATTACCTATATCACAAAACATTTCGCCATTGATATTGCAATTATTTCCTTCTATTTAAAGAATATTAGATAAAAATCCAATTAATCCACTGGATAATTACCCCTATATTCTGTTATATTTAACAGCTTATTTGAACACCGGTTTTTTCATATGTAATTCTTTTTATTTAAAGGAGGGATAAATGGCTTCAGATGTTAATGATATCACCATAGACTACGAGGAGGATGACGTACTCCTCGTTAAAGAACTCGACAAAGAGATCCTGTCTAAAGGCGCCTGGGCAACGATTATATTTAAGTTTCAGCAATGGGACAAGGCAAAAGAACAATACGGAAAAGAGCAGTTTACCATTCGCCGTTACCGTAAAATGAGTGGAAATTACAATCAACAGTCTAAGTTCAACATCTCCAGTTTTGATCAGGCACAAAAAATAATAGATGCACTTCAAAAGTGGACCAGCCAGGAATAGTTGTAAAAGATTTAGACTGGATTGACAGGATAGATCTTTCTAGAATTTAGTGTATATAAAT
>JADFVM010000279.1 GCA_015222555.1 Pseudomonadota bacterium | reverse complement strand
CTCTTGAGCAGGTTTATTTTACCTGTGTTCAGGCTTTACCTATTATTCCGATAGCGCTTGTTTTTGGAAGCATGCTAATCATACAATTTGCCAAAGTTTCAGGCCAGTACGATCTTAAATAAAGGGTCAAGTCTACTTTTGACCCTTGTGCAATCTGTTTTCTATTATTTTAATATGTCTTCTGAATTTTTTATCCTTCTTTCTTAAACTTTCAACTCTCTGAATAATACTGCTTACTGTGCTATATCTCTTTATATTAAACAACTCACCAATGTTATTAAGATTTTCTCCACGAATATAGCGAATCAGATATACAGCTATATTCCTTGGCTCATTAAATCAGAAAACCGGATAACCCCCTTGAAGGCTATCTCGCCAGAAGTTTTGAGTGTAGATCTCCTGCCAACTGCGTAACCCAAGAATCAGACGATTATCATGCAGATCTTATTTGCATATCACAGTTTTTAAAGCGTTTCAATTGGTTACGTGAATAGCAGCTATCTGCTTTCCTACCTGATATGCCTGAAAGTTACTGCACGGACAAATGTCGCCTGACCGGAAAGGACCTGCTTAAGATCCTTCCTTTCCGCGCCGGAATTCCCTGATAAAACTACCACGCCGATACCCCTGGCCTGATCGAGCGTTGAACACAATTCACCCCGCATATCCATACCCATCGCCATGTTTTTTCCAAGGCTGTCCAGGATCGAATGTCTGGCTGCAACAATAAAAAAAGTCTCATCGCCAGGGATATTATCCAGATACCACATCCGGTTTTCCTGGGGAATCCGCCACTTCTTTCCCTGTTCTAGAGGATTGGTCAGCCTCTCATTTGACGAAGGGAACAGCATATGCAGTTTCCCTGATGAATCAAGGAGCAGGACATATATATAGGAGTGCTGTGTCAGAAAGAATTCCACCTGCAGTAAGTCACCTGAAGAAAGGATGGTGTCTGATGTGACCAGAAACGATTTGCCCATGTCTATTTCGCCTTTTTTCAGGGCTGTCAGGCTCAGCCCGGTAATCAGTTCAGGCTGTCCGCCGGAAGTGCCAGGTTCTTTTTTTCTGATGCTTATCGATCTTGTGCGCCCCATGGCACGCAGCTTCTCGATATTGCTTATGAGCGGCACTTCTTCGACATGCCGGCGTACGGGCTCTCGCGTTGCACAGCCTGCGGCAAGGAAAAAACAGATACATATAGATATAATCTTACGCATTTTCAAGATAGCATGTTCCTGCTAATCACTGTGCGAACCAATATGGATAAAAGGGGACCAGTAAAAAGGATGAACATAGCCCGAGGTTCCCACCATGCGTGTGCCCCCCACACCTCGCTGGGTCACTGATTGGGTGCACTGGTTGCCCATCAGGGCAAGTTTTGCTTTTCGAAGGGCCTGCGATGTTAAGTCTCCTTTTGACAGGTTGTGATAAAAATCAGCCATAAGTTCTGCTGTTGCTACGTCTGCGACCGACCATGTGGAAACAACAACACCTTTGGCCCCGGCATTCAGAAAAGCTGTTGCAAGAGAAGAAACGCCGTCGCCTGTGCTCAGTTTGCCAGCGGCCGTATTGCATGCGGAAAGACAGACCAGGTCTGCGGCCAGTTCCAGGTTAACGATCTCTGATGCGCTCAGGAAGCCATCTTCTCTTTTACTCCACCCGCGTTTAGGCTCAGCCAAAGCAAGGGAGGGCTCACCAAGGCCGGTTATCTCGTCACCCAAAAGGCCGTGGGTGGCAAAATGTATATACCTATATTCGGCCGGTTTTGTTGCCCGGAAATCGCTTTCAGTTGCATTAACATCTGTCAGAAGCGTCGCGTCCGGGAAAACCCTTTTAATGGCTTCCACTTCCCTTCGCGTGCCAGGAAGCGAAACAAGGGATATGCCGCTCCGTTCAAAAGACTGTACTATCCCGCGCTTTTTTGCCTTGCCTTCTGAAGGAAAGGCAGGGTCGGCAAGCGCCAGAAGGATCCGCGGCACCTTTGAACGCTTTTGCGTCTTCAGGGCGAGAGCTACTGAAAGGCTCGGCATATAGGACACATTCGTGTCAGATACCATATATCTTCCTTTTACAGGCAAAGCTTCAAACGGAAGAAGGTATAATTCCTTGTCCGGAACAATGAGAACACGGCCATTGATGTTTATATCAGGAATCAGTAATTTTGCGAGTTCACGGCCTGCCAGGCTGTTCAGGGGTTCGGTTTCCGGGTTCTTCAAAAGTTTCCGGTACTCTCCTACGAGCTTCTGGAAATATGACTGCCCGGGCATCTTCCACATCCTTACCTTTGCCTTTCCCCCTGACGAATCTATCCAAAATCCCAGAGAGTAGCTGTCCCCTATCCAATATACAAGAGCGCTGTCAGCCATACCCACAGCGCTAATCAGGTCTTCTTTCCTCATCTCTGCAAGAACTCCGGTTCGTGCCCCGCCCTTTTCACCTGACAGTTTTTGGATTCTCCGCATTTTGGCCTGGATATGCTCAACAGACTTCTTGGCTCTTTCACGCTTTTCCGGGGAAGTCAGCGCTGCGGCCTGCATTTTCTGTGCCCTGTGTTTGGCAAGAAGCTTCCGGTACTCCTCGCGGTGCTCGTGAATGATGCCGGAAGCCTTGCTGGCCCTGGCCAGTAAAACCTGGGACAGCATTCTGGACTTTGTTCTTTCCGTGATCATAAGGACTTCATTGGGAGACTTGTTTAAACGTACCATCAGGTCAATAACCCTGTGGTAAAATGGAAGGTTCTGTTTGTTGAAATTTTCTGAAAGCGCGGAATCCTCTCCCGCAATCTTGTAAAGGGAGTCAAATGCATCCAGTACTCCAAGGTAGCTTTTCAGTGCAAAATCAGGACGTCCTGCAACCTCAAATGCCAGCCCGCGGCGTTTGCCATAGCTCAACAGCCTGTTGAACTGCGCCTTTTCAAGCGAATACTTGATAAGCTCCCTGTCGATCTTGGCGGCTCCGTTAAAATCCCCGGAATGAAGCGCACTGAGGAATGCCCCGTCTTTATATATCCAGCGAGCCCAGTCCCTGTCGCGTGTAACCTCGTCCAGTTTTGCAAGGATAGTTTTGGTTTCCGATATCCTGTCGAGCGCGCACAGGGCACGTATCTGCTCCAAATAGCCCATGGCAAGTGTATATTTGTCCGGCTGAACGAAATGGTCAAAGGAATATTTATAACAATAGTTGTACCCCATATAAAAATACAGGGGTGTTGGAAGAAGCGCTGCCGGCAAAGCCGCGCCCAAATAGATTTTGTTGAAATCATGCGCATCTTTTTTATTGTTTTTAATGTACCTCTTTTCCACTTTTGCAAGCCTTGCAGCCGCAATTTCAAGAGTCTTTTCATACTTTTCTTCGTTGTTTGCCGTAACCATGTCAACTGTAACCAGATCAATGCCCTTTTGCCATGGGAACGACCCGTTTATACTGTGAAGTGAAGCTGTAACTTCATCATCAAGAAGTCCTGAATAGCCTGAATCAAGCATGAGTCTTACAAGCAATGAAAAAGATGTGGCATCCCGTGCAAACACCCATGCTTCATCTGCGCCCATGGCAGGCAATAAACCAAAAACAGGAATCATGCATAACAGGTCTGTAGGGGTATAAACAGGCCAGCCAAAAGCTTTTTCAGCATATGTATGGATAGCTGCCCTGGCTTTTTCAATTTCGCCAAGGGCAAGGTATGCTCTGATTGCTACAGTGAAACCTGTCTGGCTGTCTGAATTTGCGCTTTTCAGCAGCCTGTTCGCACGCCGCATGGCTTCTTTCCGGTTGCCTGTATAAGCCTCTTCCAGGCATTTTTCCAGTGTAATACCGTCAAAACCCCATGGATATTCAATAAGTCTGCTTGAAATTTTTGCCCCGTTTGTCTCAGTCATAATTTGCCACCAAAAAACCGACCAGTTAAGATCTGGTGCTTGAAAATCGAGCAAAGAAAACGGTACGCTTGTTGCAAGGTCAAACACGAAAAGACCCGGGAGCTCAAATGGAGCCATGGCTATGGCAAAGGCTTTTCCGACCTTCTGTCTGCCAGCCAAGGGGATATCCATCAAAACAACATTCTCCTCGATTATATTCCCGTATGGTTTTGTAATCATCTCCAGTTCTTTGCCCTGGACGGTCATACAGGCAGGCAGAAGACACACAAGGCAGATACAGGCCAGCAGATACAATGCTGGCCGGCTTTTAATGGAAAAAAAATGGTGCGGCTCTTTTTATTTTTCATGACAGCTTCCTCCTTTAAGTAAGAAGGCCAAGGATCACGGTCCTTAAAGAGGTTGTTGGCGTATTATTCAACAGATTAACAATATATTGCGGAAAATCCTAAATAGATAAAAGTTGCAGATCTCTTGCCAACCGCGTAACCCAAGAATCAGCCGGTTTTCATGCAACTAATATTGATGGCTTCGTAAAAAGTCCGGCGAAATTTTAGCGACCACAATATATGGTGTATTTACTACTTTTACTATACCAATAAGT
>JADFVM010000278.1 GCA_015222555.1 Pseudomonadota bacterium | reverse complement strand
GCTGTGTTTTTAAGTCCTCCAGCCAGGGCGATGGCTTGTGTAACCGTTATGTCGTTGTTACCAGCCTTATGCAAATTGAGCTGTTTGGAGGCTCCGACTTCGCCATCCACATAAGCCATTTGCCCACCAAAAGTTCGAACGAACACCGAAAGCTTGGGATCTACAAATTCAGTAGAATATTTTTCTGTGAGTATATCAGTCAATTCTGCCGGGGTAAGACCGGCAGCCATGACCTCATTAGCAAATTGTAAAGAAATCCGGCCATCCGGACGAACAGAAACGGTTTCGTTAAGTTCAGGATTATAAAAGAACTTGATAGCCAGTTCGTCACCTGCATGGATTTCGTATTCCTCAATGGAATCGGATGGTTCCTGGACAACCCGAGGATTGAAAGGTGTGGGACTTTTTACGGCCGTGCTGCAAGCGTTTAACAGAAGTAGCATTAAAAACAGGCTCGCGATCGTCACCATTGCGAAAGTGGCCTTCCCTCGTGTCTTCTTTTCCTTATAAGGGACAGAGGCAAGGACTGGCAGCCCCAGGTGCTGTTCTACGCCTTCAGGGGTGCAAACACCCCGCCCAATGCAATACTCGGAAAAAATGGCCAGGGCCAGGCCGGACCCAATGCCCAAGATAATCCCAACGAGTAAGTTGAATCTCTTGTTGGGCTCGATCGGCCATAAAGGCACGGTGGCCTTCTGAATTACAGATATATTCACTTTCCGCATTAAATCCAATTCTTCTTCAGTACGAGCATCCTCCAGTTTTGTTACGTAACTCTTAAAGTTACTCTCATTAGTATCCAGTTCACGCTTTAAGCTTCGCAGCTCCCTCTCATGTGCATCAAGATCTTGTAACTCGCCATTCATCTGGTTCAGTTGCTGTTCGAGGGTGGCAATCCTGGCCTCCTCAGAACTTAGCTTGGTCTGGGCTTCTAATAGAGACATTTCCAAATTTTGATAAGTGCCATTTTTTGCCAATACCTCTCTTTCGGTAACTGCCTTTAATCCATTCTGCGACAGGTAGTCTTCTATCAATTGTATTTCTTTTCTGACATTTGATATATTCCGGTTGCTTCCTTCATATTTTGACAGGAGTTCATTTTCCTTAATTTTAAGGTTTAACAGTTTGTTCTGGGCATCATCAATATTTTTAGATTTGCCTGTGTCTGTAGAACTAAGTTCATATTTAGGAATAGTCTGCATCTGGCTTGTTACAGAAGATATTTGTTGCTGCAGTTCGTGAATCCCTCTCTGAGTCTCTTTTGAAGAGGTATTAGATGCCGATTGTTGCTGGAGAAGAAGAGATCTCTGTTCATAAAGGGAGAAAACCCGATTTTTTTGTTTAAAGGCCTCCAAATTCTCTTCTGATTCCTGCAGCCTTTGGCGATAAACGGCTAATTGCTTTTCCATGAAAGAGGCCCTGGGGTTTTTAAAGATCTCTATATGCTGTACCTTGAAGGATTCTATTAACTGATTCACGGCCCGGGCTGCAACCTGGGGATCATTGTGCTTAAAGGAAACATTAATAACATTAGAACCCTTGACAGGCGCTGCAGAGAGGCTCCCCTTGAATCGGAATGTGGCACTTTTTATTGTTGCCTCTTTTACAGGTGTTGGCCCTTCCGGTGATGGTCCGATCATATCTGGATATATGTTTTCCACTCCCAGGTCGGTTATGACCTCTTCTATAAGGTCCGCACTGGTCAGG
>JADFVM010000277.1 GCA_015222555.1 Pseudomonadota bacterium | reverse complement strand
GCAGCCTGGGACATCATTTCCGGTATCGGAAGATCGAAAGGACATCGAGCCACACATTCCCCACACTTGATACAACTACTTGCGGGGGCTGTCATTTTTCGAGCTATAATATCTTTATAGGCCAGACGCTTTTTTTCTTTGGAGAGTAAGGGAGCTTTTAAAAAGTCTATTACACCGAGGATAAAAATGCCCTGCGTACACGGCAGGCAGTATCCGCATCTATGACAATATTCCTTCCCAACCCGCTCACCCACCTTTTTTAATTCCTCGTATTCTTTGGTTTCTAAGGACTTAAGGGCATGACCTATCTGACTATTTTTTTTGACTTCTTCTTCATTACGCATGCCGGGAATTACGCAGCTAATCTCATGGTTGAGGATCCATCGAAGCGAGTATTCCGCAACACTGGCCAGTTGCCCTCCTCCCAAAGGTTTCATAACAACAGTACCAATGTCTTTCTCCTTTGCTAAAGAAATTACCATCCTGGTATATTCATCTTCGACGATGTTGAAGGGAAACTCTACTATATCAAACCTTCCTGAATTAATGATTTGAATCATCGTTCGGGGGTTGTGGGCTGCCCCGAGTATAAAATCAATTTTCCCTTCATCTTTCGCTTCTTCCAGGGCTCTTAACCCTCCATCCTTGGAGAGAATTACTTCCATTTTTTGGGGGGTATCCAAAAAGGCCAGCTGAAATATGTCGATTACCTCCCTCTTTGTTCCCTTGACGATCCGTTCCAAGGCGAGATCAATATCCTTCTTTAACTCTTCATAGGTCTGGCGCATACTTTTGACTCCCAGATAGCAGTCTTCTCTCCTTTCCCGTAAGACTTTCCCAATTTTACTTCCACCGTCAAGATATGCTTTTTCGGGGACAAACTGGTTGCCTGCTTCATCCAAGTCAAAGTAATTAATCCCCTCATCCAGAGCCAACTGTATTGATTTTATGGCTTTATCTGGTGGTTCAAAAAAAAGGGGAAGTCCTCCATAACCGATGATTGAGATATTTAGATTCGTTTTTCCCAACCTTCTATAGTCCATAGCACATCTCCTTTTAGCTTTTTCTGGCAATCAATCCTTACTTATCATCTTACAATCCATACTGGCTGAAGAAGTCCCTGCTGTTATATTCATCTGAGTTAAACCGCTCGTTGGCCTTTTCCTCGGTAAGCCAGACGATTTCGGCACCGTTCTTGTCGTTCTCAAGTATGTTCTCTACCAAAAAAGGGGTTACAGTCTCCGGTTTGTCGGCCAAGCAGTTATAAATCGTTTTAGTCATCTCTAGCTGCTCGGGAGGCATCTTTCTCATGTCGTCCAGGAGAAAATCAGTTAACACGATTCCGGGGCTTAACATGCCAGCCTGCACAGGCGTTCCCTCAACCTCATCGATTAAGGCCTCGGAAAAATACCGTACAGCTCGCTTCGTTGTACCGTATACGGTCAGACCAGGCAGCTTTCGGTCATCGCTTCCATGACCTTCCATATTATAAATCTGGCCGAAGCCCTGTTTGGTCATGCCCCGTAAAGCAATTTGGCAGCCATAAATAAGACCCGTTATGTTTGTGTTTATGATAGGACTAATTTCAGCCGTATCCAGCTCCAGCAGGGGCCTGGTGGTATTGGTAATACCCGCATTGTTGATCCAGATATCAACTTTGCCAAGTTCCTTTTGAGTCGCATCCCATAAGACCTGCACCTGGCTGTAGTCGGTTACATCACAGGGTTGTCCCATAACTCTGTCGCTGCCGAAGGTTTCTTTCAGGTTTTGTACTACCTGTTTTAGTTTATCCCTGCTGCGTGAGCTTATAACAACAGAGCAGTCTCTTTTTAAAAACTCCTTAGCCAGCCCGAGTCCAATTCCTTTCGTACTTCCTGTTATGATAACTGTTTTCATAGTAGTTCTCCCTCCAGTTTAGAGTTCTCATTTAAAAAGACCTGCATTAAGGCTACAACACCTTTTCTCCAAGGAGTTTAATAACATCAGTCAG
>JADFVM010000276.1 GCA_015222555.1 Pseudomonadota bacterium | reverse complement strand
CTGAGGGAGATGATATCTATATTATCGACCCTGACCTTTGTACGGAGTGTCACGGTGCTTTTGACGAGGCACAATGCGCCAGCGTGTGTCCCGTAGATTGCTGTCTACCTGACCCTAATCACGAAGAAGACAAAGACGCTCTTCAGGCGAAATACGAAAAAATTCATGGTTGATTGAAGGGAAAGCCCCTTGAACAAGTCAGGGGCTTTTTATTTGATTCTTTCTATAAAGTCCGCAATTGCTTTGAAAACGGGCAGACTGCTATCCAGGGTTAGAACATGCCTTGTTTCATCGATCTTTAAAAGCGTTTTATCCTTAGCAGGCACCTTTTCAAAGGCTTCATAGGTTGCCACAGGGTCAACGGTATATTCCCTCTCCGCCTGAATAAAGAGTGTGGGAATAGTCAGTTGCTCTGTTACGCCGGGGGCCTCTTTTGTGATCTGGTAAAGTTCATAGAGGCCATGATAGGGCAGACTGCAATAATTGATGTGGGGATTTTCCGGCCTGGAAGATTGGTATGGCCACTCTGTTTTGAGGTCTGCAAAGAGCTGATAGAGTTTTTGGGCGGCATCAACATAACTTACAAGCGCTATGCGCCTGTCCGTGATCCTGAATGCCGGTGCGATGGCAACATAACCGGAGATTTCAGCGGCTGATGTTTCCATTGCGATTAATCCCGCTATTGCTCCCATTGAATTACCTACAATAAACAGTTTATTACAGTGGTGCTTCATAAGGGTGATGCCCAGTTTCACCTCTTTTATCCATTCCTCACGATCCCTTTCCTTTAAGTCTGCAGGTGATGTGCCGTGCCCCGGCAGGCGGACAGCAAAGACTTCATAGCCCTTCTCAAAAAGATAGTCGCCGAGGACTTTCATTTCAGCCGGACTGGCAGAAAAACCGTGAATAAGCAAAACCCCTATTCTTTCTTTCTTTGGCTTGGATGTACGGAAAAAGAAGGGCTCTCCTGAGCTAGTCCTCTCTTCTATTTTATTGACATCGGCATATTCAGGCCCGCTAAATTTCTCTTCCTCACGTTCAAAAATCTTGCAGGCACGCCTGTGGAGAAGAAGCGCAATTTTCTCTTCAACGGCATCGCTATCCTCTTTGTATAGACGGTCTAACGATTTAATCGCCTTGGGCACTGATTGGGCTTCATTATCCAGAACTTCGGCCGGATTCTCTATTCTAATGCTATCAAAGGGAAATTCTTCTTCGAGTTTTGCTTTTAATGTAAAAGATTTTCCGTCCTTTATTTCAAGAAGCCCGGCCTTTTCGAAACGCTGCAGTATTTTCATGAGGTGCGATTCGTCTCCGATAAGAATGTCGTTGGTGGGCTCGCGTCTGGCGATATCTTTATGCAGGTATAGTTCCGGCTCGTTTCTCAGGTCACAAATGGCAAGGAAAAGAAGTGATCTCAAATAGTGAATATCATAGGTTCCCTGTGCCCGCTTACTGTTCAGATCGTAAAGTGTATGTGCTGTAAGGTGGGCGAGATTTATTGTGGTCATGTCATAGATGGCGTTCATGAAATCGTCTCTCATAATGTTTGAATGGCTCTTAATCCATTTTTCAGTCATTTTATCGAGACCTTTTCCCACAATTTCCGAGGCCGTCTTTTTAAGCCCCTCTCCCTGTTTTGCCTGAACTGCATCAAGGGCATACCGGCTCTTAAGTATGGCCTGATACCCTACGTCCAGGTAGTCAGCAACCTTAATTGGCTTCCCAAAGCGGACATCCATATCTGTCTCCTTCAACAGGATATTGCTCTCCACCTTAAGTTCTTCAAGAACTCTCTTTGAGGTGACGCCGGAGAACTTTTTCACGTAACTTTCTAAAATATTTTCATCTCTTCGCATGGGATAAAAGGTGATGTTTGCGGGTATGATCCGTACATCTTCATGGGCATATCTGTCCAGCTGGTCTATGTTTCCGGTACAGGGCATCGAATTACTGTAATATTTAACCATCAGATCATTACGCTTGTCTCTTGCCATAAGGTAGAGGTCTCTGAGCATTTTACATTTTATGGCGATAACAGCGGCGCCGGTATGTGGCTTTCGTCTTGCTCCACGTTCTCTTTTATAAATGGACAACCTGCCTTCTTCATCACGAACTTTTCTGTCCTTGATCATCGCCCCTTCAGGAAATATGATAAGTTTTCTGCCACAATTGATCTCATCAACAAGGTAATTCATCATATTTTCAAGGTTATCAGGAATGGCGCCCACACTTTTCAGATAATCGCCCAGCAGGGAGCCTGCAAACAGGCTATGGTCAGCGACGGCCCTGCAATAGACCTGAGCATCGCCATGGAGAATATACTGGGGGATAAAGGTCTCAAAGCGGGTATAGTGATTGAATAAAAAGATGGTCCCGCTAGTTGCCTTGTTTTCCAGGTTGTGGATGTTGATTTTCAGGGGTGAGATCTTCAGGAGCACATTCAGCGCAGTGTAGGTAAGGCGATAACTTTGTTCGTTGATGGTAAATTCTTTAGGATCAAACATGGGCAGCCTTACTTAATCCGCTAAGAAATAAAATGGACTTTATAAAATATTCAGACAACAGCGTAAATATAGTATATCTCCTGCTTTGCCGCAATACTTTTCAGTTATTTATATTAAAGTGGGCAGCTTTGTCATGTAAAGAATCTATGGGCGGTAAAACTTCACTGATTTAAGATGCAAACTCCAAATTCATCTCTTTCCGTCTTTTGTCCTTGATAAATGAGCCGCTTTTGCCTATCATTAAAAGTTTGCAACTTTATGCTATCTAAATCTTCTAATAGGGTACTATGAATTCAGAGCAGATATTAAGGGCCTTAAAAAAGGTCACAGATCCCGATATCGGGAAAGATATTGTATCACTTGATTACGTAAGAGACATTCACATCGAAGGTGGGAAGGTAAGTTTTTCTCTTGCCCTTACGGGTGCAGTCTGCGGCAAAAAAGGTGTCCTCCAGGAGGACGCAAAAAAAGCGCTTATGGCCTTGGAGGGAATCGATTCCGTCGATATTATGATCGTTTCCGGAGAAAATAAAGACATGCATGTCGGCGGCCATGGGAGCGGGGAAGTCCAGCAACAAAATCTGCTCCCTGACGTGAAGAATGTTATTGCCATCGCCAGCGGTAAAGGGGGCGTCGGAAAATCAACAGTGAGTGTCAACCTCGCCATCGCGTTAGCAAAGCAAGGTGCTAAAGTCGGTCTAGTGGATCTCGATATCTATGGCCCCAGCATCCCCATGATGATGGGAATCAACGAAGAGCCGCAGGTGGAAGAAAAGAAATTCATCCCCCTCGAAAGCCATGGTGTAAAGCTTATGTCGCTGGGTTTTCTTGTCCCCGAAGGGACGCCTTTGATCTGGCGGGGCCCCATGGTGATGGGTGCCGTTGAACAGCTGCTTAAAGATGTCCAGTGGGGCGACCTCGATTTTCTCATGGTTGATCTTCCCCCCGGCACGGGTGACGCCCAGTTGTCGCTGACACAAAAGGTTCCGCTCTCCGGCGTTATCATTGTTACCACGCCTCAGGATGTGGCGCTTCTCGATGCGACAAAAGGATTGGCCATGTTCCGCAAGGTGGATGTAGAGGTTCTTGGCATCGTCGAAAACATGAGCTATTTTGTCTGTCCAAAATGCAGTGAACGGACGGATATATTCCACCATGGTGGCGGGAAGAGAACAAGCGAGAAAGAAGATGCGCCCTTTTTGGGAGAAATTCCGCTTAATGTTCAAATAAGAGAGGGAGGGGATAGTGGAAATCCCATCGTTATTTCAGATCCTGAGGGGCCCATTGCGGTTGCCTTTAAAAATATGGCTTCCGGCCTGATTGAAAAGTCAGGCATAAGCATGGCAGAAGAAAGGTCGGCAAATATTGATAAAACAGAAAACAAGGAGAATCCTATGAGTGAAAGCGAAGACAAAAAACAAAGCATTATAGAAGCATTGGAGACGGTAAGACCCTATCTTCAGGCAGATGGCGGCGATGTAGAGTATGTTGACTATGTCGATAATGTTGTCCAGGTAAGGTTGAAGGGCGCTTGTGGAACCTGTCCCAGTGCACTGATGACACTTCAAATGGGTGTGGAAAGAGCGATCAGAGAGAGGGTTCCTGAAATTAAAGGTGTTGTGGCAGTTTAATTCCACCCTTACATTCTGCAAGTGAATTGCAACAAATCCTGTCAGCTAGAATTCTGATCCTCGTGCCCGTTTTTCATGGAACCCGCACTTTGTCTACCTGATGATGGTGGTAAGGAGTAGATTGTGGAAGAGAAAAAAAAAGATGTTCAACTAGAAATTGACCTCGATGAGAACACGGCGCAAGGTCTGTACAGCAACCTTGTCGTCGTTAATCATTCCGACACGGAATTCGTGCTGGACTTTATTTATCTTCAGCCCATGCAGCCAAAGGCTAAAGTGAGGTCCCGAATTATAACAAGCCCCAAACAAGCAAAAAAATTGCTGGATGCTCTCGCTGAAAATCTGAAGATTTATGAAGAGAGATTTGGCACAATATCATCCAATATAAGGGAGGCTGGACAGCAGGATTCAGTTCACTGACAGATCTTTTCTTCCTTTGCAACGTTCCTTCCCGTCTTTACTTACACCATGTTTAACACACTTTTGAACGACCTGGTTGATCGAAAATCCCCGGGTGACAAGGTAGCCATTCAGGGTTTAAAAGGCTCCTATCTTTCCTATCTGATCTCAAATCTGGTGAGAAGGGGTCACGGGCCCTTTCTTGTGCTCACGGCAAGCCCCGCCGAGGCGGAAACACTCCTCAAAGATATCCGCTTCTATCTCAATGATCCCTTTAAAGCCCTGGCCTTTCCTTCCTGGGAAATTCTACCCTATGAAAACCTTTCTCCCCACCCTGATATAACAGGGGAAAGACTTGCCACGCTTTATTCTCTTCTCACTTCATCTGTAGACGTCATCGTTTCACCTCTGCCCGCCATCATGCAGCGTCTCATACCAACGAAGCTGTTGCATGAAATGGCAGACTACGTTATTTCAGGTGAGGAGGCCCCCTTTAATGAATTTATTAAGGGCATGATCAATCGTGGTTATGCAAGGGTTGGCCAAGTTGATGAAAGAGGCGAATTCAGTGTTCGGGGAGGTATTGTCGATGTATTTGGCCCTCATATGGAATTTCCACATAGAATTGAGTTTTTTGGTGATGAGATCCAGTCCATCAGATCATTTGACCTTGAAACCCAGCGATCCAGAGATGAATCCGTTGAAGACCTCATCATTTTGCCTGCCAGCGAGATTTATCTCTCTCCCGATCGTGCTGGAGCTGTTGCAGGAAAAATCAGGGGAAGAAGCAAAAAAATGGAGATCCCCAGAAATCGTCTTAACGAAATTCTTCAGGGTTTTGACGAGGGGCTTTATTTCCTTGGCGTGGAATTTTTTCTGCCCGATTTTTTTGATGAAACGTCGACATTTTTTGATTATTTACCCGCGAAGACAACGATCATTAAAGTGGATGAAATGGAATTAAAGGCCCAGGCCTTCGAGTTTGAAAAGGTCATAGGCGAGGGTTATGAGAAAGGGGTCAACCATTTATGGCCCTTTCCTGAGCCGGGAGAGCTTTACCTGCAGCCCGAGGAGATCATGGCCGGCATCAATTCATGGCCCTCCATATCCGCAGGGGGTGTTGTTCTTGATGAAGGGAAGATTCTAAACAGCTCTTTGGAGAGCAATGGTGACCTTCGCGCCGAACTTATAGAAGCCGGCAAGAGTGGAAGTCCTCTCTCGCCGCTGGCCAGACGTATTGAGGGATGGCATGACGAGGGGATGAAAGTTTTTTTTGCAGCCCACAGCCTGGGACAGGCCGAGCGCCTGGCAGAGCTTCTGGCCCACTATAAAGTTAACCTGACTATAAGCAAGGAAGAGGCATGCTTTGATGAGGGCAAAGACCTCACCATATATATGGGGGAACTGTCTGCCGGATTCAGGGACCGGGACAACAGACTTGTCCTCATTACGGAGGAAGAGGTTTTTGGAGAACGTCACAAAAGAAGGACTAACCTTAGGAAATCTTCTGATGTGCAACTCACTTCATTTGGCCAGCTTCATAGCGATGATTATATTATTCATCTCGATCACGGCATCGGAATATACAGGGGGCTTAAAAAGGTCGCCGCCGGAGGTATAGAGGCTGACTATCTTGAACTGGAATATCTGGGTGGAGACAAGGTCTTTCTTCCCGTTGACCGCTTGAATCTTGTTCAGCGATTTTCAGGTGGTGGGGACAAAAGCATCAGCCTCGATAAACTCGGCGGACGTTCCTGGGAAAAGGTCAAGGGGAAGGTAAAAAAAGCCGTCACCGATCTGGCCCTGGAGTTGCTGGAGATCCAGGCGGCAAGGAAAGTCATGGATGGCTTTGCCTATTCGAAGGGAGGAGAGACTTTTAAGGAGTTTGAAGCCTCCTTTGAATACGAGGAGACGCCTGACCAGCGGGCAGCCATCGATGACATTATCCGTGATATGGAAAGCAGCCGGCCGCTGGACCGTCTGGTTTGCGGTGATGTGGGGTACGGCAAGACGGAAGTGGCAGTGCGCGCTTCTTTTAAAGCCGTTATGGACGGCCGACAAGTGGTGGTGCTTGTTCCCACTACCATCCTGGCACAGCAGCACCACCAGACTTTTGAAGACAGGTTTAAGGGCTATCCTGTCATCATTGAACGATTAAGCAGATTCTGTAGCAAGGCCAAGCAAAAAGATGTGCTGGAAAGGTTGAAGGACGGGAAAGTTGATATCCTTATCGGCACACACCGTCTGCTGCAAAAGGATGTTGTCTTTAAGAATTTGGGCCTTATCATCATTGACGAAGAACAGCGTTTCGGCGTTTCTCATAAGGAAAAACTGAAAAAGATCAAAAAGGTGGTAGACGTTCTGACACTCACGGCCACACCTATTCCCAGGACATTGAATATGGCCATGATGGGAATCCGGGATTTAAGTATTATCAGCAGCCCGCCGGAAGGACGGCTGGCCATCAAAAACTATTTAGGCAAATTTGATGAAGAAACGGTTCGTGATGCAGTGTTGAGGGAACTTCGACGGGGCGGGCAGATATTTTTTGTCCATAACAGGGTCCAGGATATAGAAAATGTGGCCGCGCGAATTAAGGCGATTGTGCCCGAGGCCAATATCGCCATCGGTCATGGTCAGATGGCCGAACATGCCCTTGAAAAGGTTATGATTGGTTTTTATGAAGGCAAAACGAACCTTCTGCTTTGCACCACCATAATCGAATCGGGCCTCGATATCCCTGCGGCAAATACGATTATTATCAACAACGCCCAGAATATGGGACTTGGACAACTATATCAATTAAGGGGGCGGGTGGGCAGGTCAAAACACAGGGCCTATGCCTATTTTCTTTTCCCGGGAGAAGCGCTTTTAACTAAAGATGCAAGAAAGAGGTTTCAGGCGATCCAGGAAATGACAGAGCTCAGTTCCGGCTTTCACCTTGCAAGCTATGACATGGAAATCAGGGGTGCCGGAAACCTTTTAGGTGCCGAACAGTCAGGAAATATAGAGGCTGTTGGCTTTGATCTATTTACCACCATGCTGGAAAAGGCTGTTGCCGACCTGAAGGGCGAGGGTCTCAAAGACGAAATAGAACCGGAGATAAAGTTCCCATATCCTGCCTTTATCCCCGGCGAGTATGTGACGGATACGAGCCAGAGGCTGACATTATACAAGCGCTTTTCCTCTCTCAAGGATGAAGAAGACCTTAAGGAGATGAGAGTGGAACTACTTGATCGTTTTGGTCCCATCCCCCGTGAGGCGATTTATTTCATCGCCCTTATATCCTTTAAGATTCTTTTAAAGGAGGTCATGATAAAAGAGGCCGCTGTTTCGGAAAAATCAATTTCTCTTATCTTCCATGAAAAGGCCGAGATAAATGTGGATAAGCTGCTCTTACTCATTAAAGAATCACCAAAAAAATACTCAGTTTCACCGGACATGCGCTTTAAAATGATGCTTACCTCCAATGATCTGCTTAAGGGTCTGGAGGAAGGGAAAAACATATTGAAAGGACTCATTTAATGTGGTAACTTCACCTATTAATCAATATGTAGAAAGGCGAATACAGGGCATCCCTTACCTGCTTTAAATTGTTTGACAACCCTGTCTCTCTGCCTGGGGGAGAGGCTGCTTGAACTTTCATCTTGTTTAATAAATAAATACCGGATCTGCCCTATTCGGGAAGAATTCAATAACGTACTCTCAATAAAGGAATTTATGAATAAAATTTTATTAAAGACCCTTTTCATACTTTTATCTTTTGCACTTGCCGCATGTACCAGCAAAGTGGAAGAAGAAAAAGTCCTTCTTGCCCAGGTCGGGACTGATAAAATATATCTGGAAACCTTTGAAGAGGAATTCTCCTTTGTCAGAAGCAGGTACGGCGCCTCCTACCCCATTGACAAAGAAGCGGCCTTAAAACTCAAAGCCGCCTATTTGAGGCAGATGATAGATGAAAAGGTCATTCTTCTGGAGGGGAAAAGGCTTGGTATCACTGTGGGTGCGGAAGAGGTTGATGCCGCTGTTTCTGAAATCAGAAAAAATTATTCTGACGCAAAAAGTTTTGAGACCATGCTGACAAAAGAGTATATCAACTTTGACAAATGGAAGGATAAAATTAAAAAGAAGCTTCTCATTGATAAGGTCATTGTACGCTCCATTTCATCAAAGATAGATATATCACCTGAAGAGATAAACGCCTACTACACAAGCTACCAGACCGATTTTCACCGTGAGGAACAGGTAAAGGCACGGCAAATCCTGTTGAGGGATGAAACGGACGCCGTTAAGGTAAGAGAGAGGATTCGTGAAGGAGAGGATTTTGCAACGGTTGCAAAAGAGGTATCTCAAAGCCCCGATTCGCAGGAAGGAGGAGACCTGGGTTTTTTCAGCCGGGGGATTATGCCGCCCGAATTTGACGAGGTTGTCTTTACAATCAAGGTGGGTATGTTAAGTGAAGTTGTTGAAAGCCCCTATGGCTATCATATTTTCCTCGTTGAAGAAAAAAGGGAAGCCCTGGATCTTTCCGTTGAAGATGTACATGCCCGGATTGTTGAAATTTTAAAAAGGTTGAAAACGGATGAGCTTTACATGAAGTGGATGGAAGGAATTAAAAAGAAGACTCCCGTTAAAATAAATGAAGACATTTTAAAGCAGAGCATGGGGATCAAATGAAAAAACTCTTACTCCTGACGGCCTTTTTATTTTTAATGCTCACGGGCTCGCCTGTAAAGGCTGAAATTATTGACAGAGTCGTTGCTTCAATTGGTGATAATGCTATTACCTATTTTGACGTTGAAAAGGAAGGCGGCGCTCTTTTCAAACAGATTATCAGCTCCACCCCGCCGGAAGAGCAGGAAGCGAGGCTGAAAGACGCCAGGGAAAAAGCGCTTAATAACTTGCTCGAAAAGGTTTTGCTTCTCAGGGCAGCAAGAAAAGCTGCCATAGATGTCACAGATGATGAAGTTAAGGCCGCCATTGAGAATATAAAAAAGGAAAACAAAATCAACGAGCAGGAACTCCTGAGTGCTCTGAAAAAGGAAGGGGTCTCTTTTGAAAGGTATAAAGAGGAAGTAAAGGGACAGATCATTCGCTCAAAGGTGATCGATAAAAAAGTAAGGCGTGTTATAGAGGTTTCCGATGAAGAGGTGATGATCTATTATGAAAGAAACAAAAATGACTTTGCCACCGATGAAGAGATCAGCGCACGGCATATTCTTTTTCTCATCCCAAAAGACGCCGACGAAGAGAGGGTGAATGAAATCAGAAAAAGGGCCGAGGAGGTTCTACAAAAAGCCAGAGCCGGAGAAGATTTTGAATCGCTTGCAAAGAAATATTCTGAAGGACCGTCTGCTTCAAATGGAGGAGATCTCGGCTTTTTCAAAAGAGAAGACATGGTTAAGGAATTCTCCCGTGCCGTTTTCCCCCTCAAGGAAAATGAAATAAGTGGCCTCATTCTTACGCCCTTTGGCTATCATATAGTACAACTACGTGAAAGAAGGGGTGGCGCCGCTCTTCCCTTTGATGAAATTTCCAAAAAAATAAAAGCCAGGCTTTACTCCGAGGAATTGAATAGAGGCATTAAGGAGTTTATTGAAGAACTTAAGGAAGAAGAGCATGTTGAGATAAGGCTCTAGTGGGTAAAAATCTTCCGAAGATCGGCATTACCATGGGGGATTCTGCTGGAGTGGGTCCTGAGATTATAGTCAAGGCGCTTTCAGATGATACGATATTAGAGACATGCATCCCCCTTGTTATCGGCGATGAAAGGATTTTATCCGCCCAGGCAAAAGACCTTGGTATCGACGGGAATATTAACTCCATCAACGCTCCCAATGAACTGGGCAGGTGCGAATTCATACAGGTCTTATCTCTTACTAAGCTTGAAAATATCAACAAAGGAAAAGTGTCTGCCGAGGCAGGCCATGCCTCAGGTCTTTATATCGAAAAAGCGGTTGAGCTGGCCATGAATGGAACGCTGGATGGACTTGTTACAGCACCCATTAACAAAGAGGCCTTTAACAGGGGAGGCTTTTCATATCCAGGCCATACAGAATTTCTGGCAGAACTGACAGGAACTGAGGATTTTGCCATGATGCTCATGGGCAGGACCTTGAAGGTGGTTTTATTGACCATCCATTGCCCCCTCATGGAGGTATCAAAAAGGCTGACGGCTAAAGAAACGATAAGGATCATCCGTCTCACCCACCGTGCACTGAGAGACCATTTTGATATAAAAGCGCCCAGGCTTGCCCTTGCATCTCTTAATCCTCACGCCGGAGAAGGTGGCCTCCTTGGAAATGAAGAGACTGAACTCCTTATGCCGGCGGCCGAAGCGGCCAGGAATGAAGGCATCAACATAACTGATCCCATGCCTTCTGATACGCTTTTTTACAAGGCAGTCAGAGGCCGCTATGATGCTGTCATTTGCCCCTATCACGATCAGGCCCTCATCCCTTTAAAGCTTCTTCATTTTGATGAGGGTGTTAATGTCACATTGGGGCTCCCCTTTATCCGGACATCGCCCGATCATGGCACGGCATTTGACATTGCAGGTAAAGGGATAGCCGATCCAACGAGTTTGAAGGCAGCCATAGAGGTGGCTGTGAATGTGGCTAATAAAACAAGGGTTCATTAATAGAAAACGAAACTGTGCACCATAAAATTGCGCAAGAATGATTTTCTAAAACAACATCGAGTGGGAAAGGGGGAATAAAGAAGCAATGTCCGAAAATTCAGACATAAAATTTGGCACCGATGGCTGGAGAGGTGTCATCAGCCGTGACTTTACATTTGAAAATGTAAGATGGGTCACACAGGCCATTGTGGATTATCTGAAAAGTGCCAACGCCGACCATAATGGGCTTATAGTCGGTTATGACAGGCGCTTTATGTCCAGACAATATGCCGAAGAGGTGGCCTCGGTGGCTGCCGCAAATGGGTTAACAGTCTATATTAGTGACGGTTTTGCCCCCACACCGGCCATTTCCTGGGCCGTTAAGGAAAAAGGTGTGGGAGGCGGAATAATAGTCACGGCCAGCCATAATCCTCCAGAATATAATGGAATAAAATTCAAAGAGAGCTTTGGCGGCTCTGCTACCCCCGAAACCACTGTAATCGTAGAAAAGCTGTTAAGAGATCGGCAGCAAAAGGGCGATGCACCGCTTTTTATTCCCTATGAGGAGGGAGTAAAAAAGGATCTCATTGTATCCTTCGAGCCGATGAAGGGCTACATGAAGAAGCTCAAGAGTTTTATTAATCTTGAGAAGATCAGGGACAGTGGTATCCGCGTCGCCGTTGATCCTATGCATGGCGCCGGCGCCGGTTGCATCGGCAGGATTCTGGGTGACCTTGGCATAGAAGTCAAAGAGATCAGGGCGATAGAAAATCCGGTCTTTGGGGGGGGCAATCCCGAACCTATAGACCGTAATCTCGGCGAGCTTATGGCCCTGGTAAAAGAGGAAGGATATGATGTGGGTCTGGCGACAGACGGGGATGCGGACCGCATAGGCGCTGTTGATGGCAGAGGCGAATTTTTCAACTCTCACAAGATATTAACCCTTCTCCTTAAACATATGATAGAGGAAAGAGGTGAAACAGGCAATGTAGTTAAGGCCGTATCTTCAACACGTATGATAGATATCCTCGCTGAAAAATACGGCATATCAGCCATTGAGACTCCCATCGGTTTTAAGCATATCTGTAAAAAAATGTTGGAGGGGGGCGTCCTGGTGGGTGGTGAGGAAAGTGGCGGCATCGGGATCAGCTCTTATCTTCCTGAAAGGGACGGCATTTTAATTGCGCTCATTCTTGTTGAGATTATGGCCGTCAACGGAAAAGGCCTCGAAGGGGTCCTTGATGAACTCTTTGAAGAGATAGGTATCTTCTGTTATGACCGAATTGATCTTGGCATTGCCGGGGAGGAAATGCTCGGGGTGAGAGAAAAAATGGCCCGCATTGAGCCCAAGCTCATCACCGGCATTAAGGTTGATAAAATCAGCAGAATGGATGGAACAAAGTTTTTTCTGGCAGATGGCAGCTGGCTATTGTTGAGAGCCTCGGGGACGGAGCCCCTTCTTAGAATCTATGCCGAATCGTCTTCAAAGGAAAATGTTGACGCCCTGCTTAATGAAGGTAAAAATCTGCTTGGCCTGACGGAATAAAGACAGTCCTCAGTGTTTTTATGACGGAACCCCCTAAAATGACAGAAGGAACATATCCATGACAAAGATACTCCTTGTCGATGATGTACCACTATCGGTTGACATGCAAAAGTCTGCTCTTTCCCGGGCTGAGTGCGAAATTTTTACTGCACATTCAGGAAAGGATGCCATGGAAATTGTTTACAGGGAATCTCCCGATCTCATCGTTCTGGATTATTTCATGCCTGAAATGAGCGGTGATGTTTGTTGCAGAAAAATAAAGAGTGATGATTCACTGAAAGACACCCCCGTTATTATGCTCACTATGGAAGGTACGGATGCAGATCAGGATAAGGCAAAATGTTATGCCGCCGGATGTGATGATTTTCTCACAAAACCTTTTAAGGCAAATGACTTCTTAAAAAAGGTTGAGAAGTATCTGGATATAACCGTTAGGGAATAT
>JADFVM010000275.1 GCA_015222555.1 Pseudomonadota bacterium | reverse complement strand
TTGAGTTTGAGTTCATCTTCGGGATCATTAATACCCATCTCAGTGGCCGCCCTGATATCTTTTTCCATATTTTCCAGATTGATGGCCGTTGGTGTAATCACATCGGCCTCCGTCACCAGACCTTTATCATCAATGGTATAGGAATGATAGAGCGTTCCCCTTGGCGCCTCTGTAGCCGCCACTCCACGTCCCCCCTGAATAGCCCCCGGTTGGGCCGGTTCTTCATATTCATCATAGCCGCTGTTCATCATATCATCAATAATCTCGATTCCTCTTTCTACAGACTGCACAATTTCAATGGCCTGGGCAAGATTATTCCATAAGATATTATGGGGGTTAAAGTCCGGCTCCAGCTTTTTCATCCTGTCACCAGCCATACCTGTCAACTTATGTCTGTTCAGATAGAGTCTGGCCAGTGAGCCGACCATGAAAGGCTTTCCCTTATATAAGCTATGTTTTGCATGGGAGTGGGTAACAACAAATTCATTACAGAGATCTTTATAGTCCTCAACGGCCATTTTCTCTCCCGTGGAAACTAAAATGGTGTCGCCGTAATAACTATACTTGTCTCCCCCGTTATCAAGGCTTGAAAAAATAGAGGACGAGTTGGTCAGATCTTCTTTCGTAATGCCTTCAATAAATTCAAGGGACTTGATTGCATCACCAATCTTTTCTTCCAGTTTCCCTCTCAATTCAAGAAGACTTTCTCTTTCCGGCGCCTTTGAAAAGCCCCCCACTTCGGCATTGATCTGGTGGATCTTTCTTCCTCCCACAAGCTCCTGAATGGAGTTGCCCAGTTTTTTAATCCCCAGCCCCAACCTCACCACCCCTTCATGTCTGTCCGCCATGGCGGCAACTCCGGGAAAACCGAGAAAGTCCGGCGCGGCCAGGCAAAAGAGATGCAGGCTGTGGCTTTCAATCATTTCACCCAGGATGAGCAGTTCTCTCAAAAGCTTTGTCTGGGGTGACACCTCAAGGTTTAATGCTTTTTCTATCGCCTTGATGGCAACGAGCCGGTGAGAGGCCGAACAGATGGCACAGATGCGGCACATGATCATGGGCACATCCTTATAACTGCGCCCCCGAATGAGGGCCTCAAAGAAGCGGGAGCCCTCAAAAATTTCCATCTTCACATCGAGCAGTTTCTTGCCATCAAGCTCAACACGGATTCCACCGTGCCCTTCTACCCGGTAGAGATGATCTATTTTAACTGTTTTAGTTGCCATATTATTTTTTGGGGACGCAGATTACGCAGATGTTAGCAGATTATGATTAAAAAACAAAAAAACTCTTTATTTTTTTAAAATCCTGAAGATCTGCGCTAATCTGCGTCCTATTTTTTCTCCCTACTCATCTTTTTTAAACACCTCTGCCGTCGGCGCAAAGACATGCATCATTCTCCTGATTTCATCGTTATCCATCCCCTTTTCTCTCATCACATGGTATTCCATGGCAACATTCGCCTCATCAACAGGCCCGAAACAGCCATCACAGCCATTAAAATGGCTAGGGCAACGGGCATCACAACCGGCAACTGTAATGGGTCCCATGCAGGGAATATTGTGCTGTACAAGAACACATTCATTTTCCTTCCTTTTGCATTCCGCACAGACAGGATAGTCGGGGAATATGGGACTGTCTCCATGGAGAAGATATCCCAATAATTTCAGGAACTGGCTTTTTTCAATGGGACAACCCTGGAGAGAGAAATCAACCTTTACAAATTTATGGAGGGGAGAAGGTGTAATGGAAGGGATCAAAGCTGCATCAGCCCCATAAACAACTTCTTTCAGCTCTTTACGATTAACTTCATAATTCATGGCCGCCACACCGCCATAAGTGGCACAGGCGCCGATAGCAATGAGCGTAGTCGACCTCTCCCGAATCGCCTTCAATATTTCGACTTCACTTTCCATGACCACCGTCCCCTCGACAAAGGCAATGTCAAGGGCAGTCTCCGGATTGTTGCTCTGGGCCATGCCGAAGGAAACGATGTCAACGGCACCTGCAATATCCAGAAGCTCATCCTCGCAATTCAGGATCTCCAGCTGACATCCCTCGCAGCAGGTCAGGCTGAATATTCCGACTTTAGGTTTAGGCATAGGTCACCTTTCTTTTTTTTGCCACAGACTTTCACTGACAAGAAAGTCCTTTGGTTATCTTAAATTACAGGTCCTCTAAAGTCTGTGCAGGTCAGTGGCATTTTTCAGATAATTTCCCTCATATTGATCGCATCCCAGTAGGTAAAGATGGGCCCATCAATGCAGGTATACTTAAAACCCACACTGCAATGGACACATTTGCCGATACCACACTTCATCTTTCGCTCCAGTGACATCAGAATGCGTCCCTTGGAAAAGCCCTTCTCCAGCAGTTTTTCAATAACATATTTGTACATGACAGGCGGACCGCATATCGCCGCAAAAGTATTACCTGCATCGAGTTCTGCATGATCAAAAAGATCGGTGACAAGACCGACCTCCCCTGTCCAGGAGCCATCTATATCTTCTGCAACGGCAAGCAGTGTTTTAATATCATTCCTGTTTATTAAGGACAACAGCTCCCCTTTAAAGAGAAAATCGTGTTGATTCTTTGTGCCATACATTAAGATGATATCCTTGAAGCGATGTCTGTGATCCAGAGCATACCAGAGAAGCGACCTTAATGGTGCCATGCCCAAACCGCCTGCAACTATAAGGAGGTTATTTCCCTCCATCACCTCAACGGGATAACCATTGCCATAGGGCCCTCTCATCCCGAAGACGGCGTTTTGACCTAGATTATGAAAGGCTTCCGTGACTCTTCCAGCCTTCCTTATGCAAAGATCAATCGTTCCATGCCGTGTTGGAGAAGAGGCGATTGAAATGGGGCATTCCCCCGTCCCCATGACACTTAACTGAACAAACTGCCCCGGTTTATGGTCGAAAGCCTCCACATCACGGTCGTCCTCAAATCTCACTTTAAAAAGCATGGTATCATCTGTCTGCACTGTAGATGCTACAATTCGGCAAGACAGGGGCAGATAAGGATTATTTAGCAGGGCTTTTTGTTCGTATTTTATCATTTCTTGTTATTTCCCTCATAGACACAGGCAATATCTCCCTTAATTCTTTTTACCATGCCGACAAAGTGGATATCAGCGGGACAATCCTGCGTGCATCGACCACAGCCAACACAACTTGTCCGCCCGAACTCCCCCATAAATTCCTGATGCTTGTGTAAAAAACGATGTTTAAAGCGGTCTGACCGTTTTTCTCTAAAATTATGCCCCCCGGCGACCATGGCATGGCTCTTAAAAAGGCAGGAATCCCAGCATCGTTTTCTCTCCCCCGATTCACCGTCAATGCAGAGTTCATCATTTACATCGAAACAGAAGCAGGTGGGACAGACCATGGAACAAATGCCGCAATTAAAACATCGATCACCCATTTCTTCCCAGATTTCACTTTTGTACTCCATATCGAGGATGGCGGGGAGATTCGTCTCATCAACTTTCGTTACAAAAAGGGTGGGGAATTCATTGATACGCCTTTTATACTCATCAGTATCCTTCTCGTCATAATCAATAAAGAGATCACTGGCCGTAGAAACCATATCATCCCCTAAACTGGTGCCAACTTTAACGAGGTAACTCTCGCCAATATCGGATAAAAAGAGGTCAAAACCATCTTCAACAAAATCTGTTCCCATGCTATGGCAATAGCAATATTCATCGGGAATACAGCTCATTCCAATAATGGCTATCTGCTTTCTCCGTCTGAAATAATAGGTATCGACATATTTTCCCGCAAAAACACGGTCTAATGTCAAGATTGCACTAATGTCACAGGAATGAACACCGAAGAGGACTTTTGCTTCTTCCTCTTCATAGGCATCTTCAAATCCTTTCCCGGGCGAAAACTTAAGAAGAGTATCTATTGGTTTATGAAAATATTTCTTGATAGGAAGAATTGTTCGTGTATAGTTTTCGTCAGAAAGCAACAATTTGGAATTATCTTTTACGGGCTGGAAGGCAGAAGACTTTTTCCCTTTTCTCTGAGGGGCATGAACCTCTCCAAAAGATTTCAGATGGTCTACAAATTGAAAGACGTTAGTCTTTGAAAGTTTAACTATCTTCATTTTACCCCCAGCCTCCCAATCTTTATAATTAAAGGATAGCACAGATAATCACTCTGTCAATCCATTAATCTTCTCCTTCAATCATATCACGTGAAGATGCTTCTGGCCGTAGGTACGAAAATCGCCAAGGAAAGGCAAAGGCAATAAGCGCCCCCTCACCCTGCCCCTCTACCCATCAGTGCATAAATCCTGGCAGGAGTAAAGGGATACATAATTCCACGGAGGTTACCCTATTAGCGTCGCCAGCCTCTAAAGACGCGGGTAGTGTAGAGACAAAAAACCTCTTAATCAGAGAAAAAAGTCTAATTTATTTGACAATGGTCCCTTCAACTCTCTAGAATGACTGTCTTGGACGGATTCCAAAATCTATAAAGGAGAGGTGAGGATCGATGCAAAAATATGTAAAAGGGACAGCAGTTTTATCAGTACTACTCTCCATGGCCCTGTTAACAGGCTGTGGAAGCAAAGAGAGCGGTGAATCCACGGGAGGTGAATCCACGGGAGGTGAGGCCGTTTCTGAACAGAAAGTGAATCCCGTTACCGCCAATAAAACAGGCATATATGAACTGGAGGGGACGGTATCCAAGATCAATACCATTTCCAATACCTTTATCCTTGGGACCGCCGAGGGGGATGTCGAAGTTTATGTAAGAGCAATGAGCCGCGTCATGGTAGGTGGGGAAAGAACGCCGCTGTCCAGCTTGAGCTCGGGCTCTTATGCCAAGGGTACCTATAGAAAGTTTGATGGTAAAGACGCCGTCATGGAAATTGTTATCACGCCCACCAAGCCCCAAGCTTAATCGAAGAATAGCGGGGACAGTCCCAATACCGTTTGGGACTGTCCTGATTTCCGACCCCTTCGCTTTGTTGAATTTCCACAATCCAACAAAAAAAGGCTGAGCCATTTACCTCTGACCTGATCCAGAGGGCCAGTTTTTTATATTTAAATAAAAAATGCTTCCCATGACCGGGAACAGTGTCAATCAGTAGGAGACTCAGTCGAGAAAAAATCCAACAAGAAAAGACTTGTAACTCGACATCAGGCCCGAAACAAGCAGCAAAGTGAGGCCAAGCAAAACAAGAGAGGAAAAAACAATAATTGCATTCCTGACGGAATTTTTCTTTAACAAACGGTCGAGGGCCAGAGCGATGACCGTCCCGGTAACGGCGAATGAGATCGAAAGACCTGCGCCGTAGGCCAGCATCAGGTAAAATCCCTTCATCACATTGGCAGGCTTCCCTGCAAAATTCATTATCTCCGACATGGCCGGCGTGATGCAGGGCGAGTAAGCGACCGCAAGTGAGGCGCCAAGCAGTATACCGCCGACAAGACTTAGCGCACTATTGATACGCCATTTTTTGAATAGACCGAATAGGATGAGGCAGGAGGCTGAAAGCCCGACAAACAGGGCGGCCCCAATTTTCAAGGTCTCTTTATTATAGAAGAGATAGCGTGAAAGCCCGAAACGTGGTATCGCCAAAAAGGCAAAAACAATGCTGAAAACGACAATATAACCTGCACAGACAACGATGAGTGACTTAAGTGGCGCCTTGGAATGCTTTGCCTCGGTCAGGTAAAACCCCACTGAAAAGGCGATAAAGAAAGGGGATATCTGCATGATGCAGAGCTGCCATGCAGAAAAAAAGGCGGAAAATCCACCCCAAAAAGCACTAACAAAACCGATATCTCTAACCAGAACCATATGATTCACCCCCTATAGAATCTGATCAACCCACACGGAGAGCACATTCTTTTCGATTATCTTTCCATAGAAAGAACTTAGCACAACACCTTCCCTGTTAATGAAAAAGGTGGTTGGAGGAGCGCTTACGCCATAGAGTCGTGCAATACGCTCTCCCTTGTCAAAGCCGGCGGGAAACTTAAAGCCCTTTTTCTTCACAAACTTCGTAAACTTAGATTTTGAATCCTGTATGCCGAGCATGAGAAACTCCACCCCTTTGGGATGGTACTCCTCATATACCTCTTTAAAGACGGGAGCACTTTCAAGGGAACAGGGGCACCAGGAAGCCATATAAATGAGGACCAGCGGGCTCCCCTTGTAACTGTCGAGGGTCACCGAACCCCCGTCTATTAGTTCAAGCGTAAATTGCGGTGCAGGGGAACCCGATTCCAGCGAAGGAGGCGCTCCCTTGGGGGAATAATCTTCGCTGCACCCCGCGACAACAATTAAAAGGGCACAAATGACATATCTTGCCTGCAATTGAAAGCCGCTCATTAACATTTTTCTACCTGTTTGGTTTTTTAACATTTGATGCAGAAGGTTTATCCGGTATGGGCAGTTTCCATTCAAAAAGTCTTTCTTTACGCCCCGGCAAATCCCTCAACACAAGGGTCATCGCCCTGGAATCTTCTCCTGCCTTCTTAAAGATTAAAACACTTTCCCTGTGATGATAATCTCCACTCTCATAGACCACTTTCCAGAGTAAAGGTTCATAGGAAGCCCCCTTTTCAGTTGTCAGGGAGGCAAGTTGATCAAGGGGATAAGGGTCCAACCGATCCTGGTGGGTATTCAGATAGACCGTAAACACAGCATATTTCTCGGCATTGTAACCTTCCACTTCGCGACTGCCGCCGGCAATATCGAAATACTCGACGGGCGTATAAATAATATCGACGTAAAGGTCGCTCTCGCCAAAATCACTCCGCCAGAGGTGTTTTTTCAGGTACTTGCCCCCCTCTGGCGAAAGAATGGTCGGGATGTTGCTTCCATAACGTTTGGCAAGATAGGCCGTAATCACCTCTGCCTCGCTCCTTGTGATC
>JADFVM010000037.1 GCA_015222555.1 Pseudomonadota bacterium | reverse complement strand
CTTTCTATGACTGTCAAAGGGTCCATCCCCTCATTTGCATAATCCATGAGAACAAGATCTGGCCTTTCTCCCGTCGCTTTTTCTAGTCCTTCGATACAGTCTTTGGCCAGAATAACTGTAAAGCCAACCGACTTTATCGTTTTTATGGCCAGATTATTATCACTCTGGTCATCACCGATTATTAAAATTGTTTTCATTATCAAACCTTTGTTATTTTTTTATCAACTATTGGCGTTTAAATATATAGGCTGAATCAATAGTTACCATTTTTCAACACAATATAACAAATTAAACCTTTTTATTTCTTTCTTTTTTTTTGCTCCCTCAACAGTTTCTTAAATGAACTTCCACTAAGTAAAGAATCCACGCCCTCATAGGATGGGGATTCAAAGATTAATTAAAATGTCTTCCCTCTTATCCGGGCCCTCAAAATTCCAGCTAACCACATTAGAGAGAAAATAAAGGTTTACTAATCGATTCACTGTGACACATGGGGCATCTCCCCGGTTTTTTCAATCGATCCCTTTTTTTAAAAATGAATAAGCACTTTTTACACTGTGCAGGTGTCACCATCAGGCTGTTTTCGCTTCTATGCGCCTTCTTACGAATGTGGTCGAGTTCGCCATAAACTTCCATTTCCGGAATTCTTACGGCAATTGAAATTTCTCTGGCCGAAAGAGGGTTACATTCGATAAGTTTTATAATTTGCTGGCGAATAGTCTCCTGTCTTTCAACTGGAATAAAGGGTTCTTTTGCTCTGATCAATTGTTACCTCAACTTCGTGTCAAAAAAAACCTTTTCATTCAAATGATTGTTACTTCAAGTAATCCACTATAATTTTAAGATAAACCTCGTATTGATCTGTTTCCCCGTGGAAGCAAAGCGGGGCATGCTTTCAGCTTCTCGTCAGACTGTAAAAAGATTGTTAACATAAGAAGTTACATTAAATTAAAAAAAGAGTCAAAAGATTAGAGTCGCTTACTGTCGTCTCTTTATACGTCACATTATATTTAATCTTTAAATGGCTTCCAAAAAATCTGTTACATGATATAATTTCACTCATATTATACCCTCTAGGAGTTTGTTTTATGAAGTGTGCCTCTGGAAAAGAAAAACCTGTCGACTATTCCAAGCTTGTCAAATGTAACATATGCGGGATAAAAACTGCCAAGGATGTGGCGGCCATAATGTATCTCCAGGGAAAAGAGTATATCTTCTGCTCACATGAATGCCAGGACAGGTGGGAAGAAAAGCACCCGGAACTGCTCTGGTAAGCCTTCTGATCCCTAATACCTATTAATCTCATCAACGGTCCCTTTTAAGAAGGTTTTGGCTTAGTTATAAGTCTGTTGATTATCTATATATAAATACAAGCATTACCTGTTGATAAGTTAAACGCCTTTATCATACACATATGTTTAACTCTATTATCAACAAGCTCTGTTAATTAAAAATCCTTTATAATTAATCTCTTATTCATGTTTAAAACAAAATCACAGGCCCTACTACTACTACTGTTTTTTTAATATAATATAATAATAATAAAGAAGGCTCCACATAATGAAAATGTCGGTCAGCTTTGAAGCCAAAATATATTGACTTAATTGCCCAAATATGTTTTATACTTAGAGTTTAATTTAAAAAGCGCAGACCTAAGGAAAGAGAATTATGAAAAGAACGTATCAGCCAAGTAATATCAGTAGATTAAGAACTCATGGTTTTTTGAAAAGGATGAGTACGAAGGGTGGAAGATTGGTCATAAAAAGAAGGAGAGCGAAGGGCAGAAAAAGGCTTTCTGTTCAGACACCTTCTAAATAATAATCTTCATTTTTTTCTGAGAACTTGAATCTTGTCTACTTTCTCTTTAAAAAAGAGTTATAAAATAATAAAGAGGCCTGATTATTTAAAGATAGACAGGGATGGCTCAAAGTTTAGAACTAAGAACTTTATTATCCTTTATTTGAGAAATAGTGCCAGTCATAGCAGGTTTGGTGTCACTGCCACAAAGAAAATAGGTGGTGCAGTTCAAAGAAACAGAGTAAAGAGGTTGATAAAAGAATTTTTCAGACTTAATCAACATTGTTTTAAAAGACCAACTGATTTTATCTTTATCGCTGGAAAAGGTTCTATCAACCTGGGTTATGCTGAAGTCAGGGATGAATTGTTGAGTGCACTTAGTAAAAAAGGGATGCTGAGAGCACTTCATGTGAATAGTTGTTGATGACATCAATATTAAAAATACTCATCAGGATTTACAGATACGCCATCTCACCATTTCTACCCCCCTCATGCAGGTTTGAACCAAGCTGCTCAAAATATACCCTTCTAAGTCTTGAAAAGAGGGGTATAAAGGGTCTGTTACCTTCATTTAAAAGGATCGTAAAGTGTCATCCCTTCCACCCGGGTGGTTATGACCCACCAGTATAGTATAACGAGCAATTATTTAAGGAGATTACCCATTGGAAAATAAAAGGGTACTACTGGCAATTATTTTATCTGCTTTAGTAGTTTTCGTCTATTCGACCTATTTCATGCCCACCCCACCACAAGTGAGCCAACAGCCAACAACAACGACTGAGACAGAACTATCGAAAGAAGCTATAAAGACTCAAGAAACAGTTGCGGATAGACCTTCCAAACAGGCTGCTTCTCAGGAAGTTACCTTAATCAAGGCTGAAGAAAGCAGCATCGATTTGAGTAAATTTAAGGCAGTTTTTTCAAGTCAAGGAGGCGGCGGTCTTAAAAGCTTTGAGCTTAAAGAGTATAGAGCTGAATTGGATGAGAAATCGCCTTACGTAAATAGAGTCAACATAGGAGCCGGCGATCCTCTTCCCCTTAGCCTTTCATTTATCGGAAAAGACATTAATTTATCGAACAATGACGTTTTTTCAATAAAGGAAAAGGGCAGCAATAAACTTGTTTATGAGTGGTCAAACGGAGAGGGTGTGACTTTTGAAAAAAGTTATACCTTTCAACCTGATGATTACAAAATAGATATTCATATCAGGGTAATCAATGCCAGTGGTAAAACACTTGAGGGTTCTTTAGGGCTATCCCTCTTTGAAAGATATGAGGATAAAGAACGAAGTAAATATGATATCTGGAGAGTGATTACGCGCACAGAAACAGATCTGGACACGGTCGACTTTGATGACTTGAAAAAGGAGAAAGATATCAAAGAGGGAAATATCCGCTGGATAGGTCTAGAGGATAAATATTTTATCACCGCTATTTTACCTGAAGAAACGATGGCAGGTACTGTTAGATCAAGAAGTGAAAAAAACTCTTTAATTGCAACAACCTTAGAAATGAATTTATCCGTTGATTCGGGTAGTGAAAAGCTTATAAAATATTCCGTCTATTCAGGACCGAAAGAATTAAATATTTTAAAAAGCGTAGGGAAGGGGCTTGAAGAGGCGATAGATTTAGGATTCTTTCATGCTATTGCTGAACCGCTCCTACGTTTTCTAAAGTTTATATATTCCTATGTCGGTAACTATGGATACGCTATTATTGTTGTCACTCTTATTATAAAGCTCCTCTTTTTCCCATTGGCAAACAAGAGTTACAAGTCAATGAGTGAAATGAAGAAACTTCAACCACAGATGACGGAATTAAAGGAAAAATACAAAGATAATAAAGAAAGAATGAGTAAAGAGGTAATGGCTCTTTACAAAAAAAACAGAGTTAATCCCCTTAGTGGCTGTTTGCCTATGGTCCTTCAGATTCCCGTATTTATAGCGCTCTATAACGTTTTATTAAATGGCATCGAACTTAGACACACCCCCTTTCATTTCTGGATAGTAGACCTGTCAACAAAAGATCCCTATTATATAACTCCTATCGTGATGGGAGCGACCATGTTTTTGCAACAGAAAATGTCACCAAGCGTACCCGATGCAACGCAACAAAAAGTAATGATGTTGATGCCCGTTGTTTTTACATTCATGTTTATGAATTTACCGTCAGGGCTTGTTTTATATTGGGTTGTTAACAATATCCTTTCTATTACCCAGCAGTATTACATTATGAAGAGAACAACATAGAGGATTAACATGTCGGAATATTTTTTTCAGGACAAGACAAGTGAAAAAGCGATAGAGAAAGCCGAAAAGGAATTAGGCCTTAATAAAGAGAGCCTTCACATTGAGGTTTTAGAGGAAAAAGACAAATCACTCCTAGGAATGAAATGGGGAAAAATATGTTCCATTAAAGTGACAATAAAACCTCAATCGACGGGTGAAGCAAGTTTAGAAGAAAGGGTTACAAAAGTAGAAAATACGGCTGGTATTGCAGAAGAAAGCCTGAAAAAACTCCTTAAGCTAACGGATATTCAGGGAGATATTGAATTGAGTGAAACAAATGATGAGATTATTCTAAATACCAACGTTAATGATGATGTAGAGGCTTTATTTATTGGAAGAAGAGGAAAGAATCTTGATGCCTTTCAATACATTGTCAATAAAATTGTTGAAAAAAAGGTTAACTGTAAGACTAAAAGAGTTATCATAGATTGCGAGAACTATAGAGCAAGAAGAATCGGAAGAATAGAAGGCATGGCACATAAGGCCATAATGACAGTAAAAGAAAGCGGTGAGTACTATACATTCGCCCCCATGAAGGCGGATGAAAGAAGAATTATTCATATGACGGCAAAAAAAGAGGGATTCCCCACAGAAAGCCAAGGAGAGGGGATAGAAAAGAAGGTCGTCATTTTCCCCCCAAACCATATCTAAGACAATACGATGAAGGTCAATGACCTGAACGATACAATCGCTGCTATTGCGACCCCCTCAGGTGAGGGAGGAATCGGGATCATCAGAATCAGCGGCCCCGACGCCCTTTCTACGGCACTTAAAATATTTCAACCTAAAAACCGGACTAATAAGATAGAGTCACATAGATTATATTATGGAGAGATCACAGATCCACGAGATCTCTCCTTAGTAGATGAATCGCTTTTATCTTTTATGAAATCACCTTCCTCTTTTACAATGGAAGATGTTGTAGAATTAAACTGCCACGGTGGGTCTATCGTATTGCAGCAGGTGATGGAGTTGTTATTAAGAGAGGGTTTAAGGGAAGCCGAGCCCGGGGAGTTTTCAAAAAGAGCGTTTTTGAATGGAAGGATCGACCTGACCCAGGCAGAGGCCGTAATAGACCTTATCAGGGCAAAAACAGAAAGAGGGTTGAAACTTGCAAATCGTCAGCTCAAAGGAGGCTTAAAGGAAGCCTTACAGGAGATAAGAGAAGGACTTATTCAAATTCTCTCAGTTCTGGAAGCCTACATAGACTTTCCGGAGGAGGAGATTGATGCAGACTCACTTCATGAGATCAATGAAAAGCTGGATAGATCAAAAAACGGTTTAATGACAATTTTAAACACTTATGAAGAAGGAAAGGTTTACAGAGAGGGGATTCATGTTGTTATTGCAGGCCGGCCGAATGTAGGAAAATCAAGTCTGCTGAATAGATTGTTAAAAGAAAAAAGAGCGATCGTAACGTCCATACCAGGCACAACAAGGGACATGATTGAAGAAGTCATCAATATTAAAGGGATCCCTGTCAACCTTATCGATACGGCCGGTATCAGGGAGACGACGGATGTCATAGAAAGCGAAGGCATTAAAAGGACAAAGAATAAACTAAAAGACGCAGACCTTATTCTTTACATGATCGATGACAAAGGGATAAAAAGCACCGATAAAGTGATTGTCGAAGAAACAGGGGAGCAAAAGGTCCTGATTGTGATAAACAAAGAAGACCAGCTATCCACTGAAATAAAAAAAAAGGCGATAAAAGAGATGAAATCACTTCCCCACGTTTTTATTTCCACGAAACAAAATCGAGGTGTTGAACAACTTAAAGATCGAATATATGAGACCGTAATGACCCATGGCGTCGATTCAATACCGACCGTGGTTATTTCCAGGAAAAGGCATAAAATAGGTGTTGAAAAGGCCATTAAATCCATTGAGAGAGCTCAGATATGTGTGAAAGATTCCCTACCCTACGAACTTATTTCATCAGATCTAAGGGATGCGCTTTTCAATATCTCGGAGGTGGCCGGAGAGACGACAACGGAAGAAGTCATGGACCGGATCTTCAGTGAATTTTGTATAGGGAAATAAGAAAAGAGGTTTAGTTTTCTAAGGGTGGATTTTATAGATGGACAGGATGTTCCACGTGGAACATTTCAAGGAAACAAGTAAAGAAGGCTCCTTAATTAAGAGGAGAATGAATTAATTATGGAATATCCAAAAACATATGATCTTATTGTTGTGGGCGCCGGTCATGCAGGATGTGAGGCGGCACTTGCTGGAGCGAGGATGGGTTGTACAGTCCTTGTCATGACAATCAACCTAGACACCATAGGGCTGATGTCATGTAATCCGGCCATTGGGGGGTTGGCCAAGGGTCACCTCGTCAAGGAGATAGATGCTCTGGGTGGCGAAATGGGCTTAAATATTGATGCAACGGGCATACAGTTTCGCCGCCTTAACATGAGAAAGGGGCCTGCTGTGAGATCATCGAGAGCGCAGGCAGACCGGCAGCTTTATCGTCTTAGGATGAAAAATATTCTCGAATCTAATCCAAACATTGATATAAAAATGGGTATGGTCGATGAATATCTTGTAGAAGAGGGGAGTGTTACCGGTATAAAAACAAATCAGGGTTTTACCTATCGGGGGAAAACTGTGGTCATGACAACAGGAACCTTTCTTAAAGGCCTTATTCATATAGGAATGAACCACTTCCCAGCCGGCAGGGCGGGTGATCCGCCATCAAACAAACTGTCTGATGACCTGAAATCACTGGGTTTTAGAATGGGGCGGATGAAGACGGGGACTAACCCGAGACTGGATTCAAAAACGATAGACTTCAGTATTCTGGAGCCGCAGGCGGGTGACGAAGTGCCCAAACCTTTTTCTTTTATGACAGAAAAGATTACGCAACAACAGATTCCCTGCCATATTACATACACTAACGAAAGAACACATAATATCATTCTTGAGAATCTTGATCGTTCACCGCTATACGGGGGGGTAATCGAAGGTGTTGGTCCAAGATATTGCCCCTCCATCGAGGACAAGGTGGTGCGGTTCAAGGAGAAGGAAAGACACCAGATATTTCTGGAACCCGAAGGGTATGAGACGATGGAGGTCTACCCTAACGGTCTTTCCACCTCCTTACCACAAGATGTGCAACTTCAGATGTTAAGATCTATTCCGGGGCTTGAAAATGTAGAAATAATGCGGCCGGGATATGCAATCGAATATGATTATGTTGATCCAACGGAATTGAAACCGACGCTGGAAACGAAAAAGATAGAACGTCTTTTCCTGGCTGGTCAGATCAATGGGACTTCTGGCTATGAAGAGGCGGCCGCCCAGGGTTTGATTGCCGGGATTAATGCGGCTCTTATGGTTCAAGAAAAAGAGCCTTTCGTACTGGATCGCGCCGAGGCGTATATCGGAGTACTCATAGACGACCTGGTGACGAAGGGCACAACAGAGCCATACCGAATGTTTACATCGAGAGCCGAATACAGGCTTGTCTTACGGGAAGATAATGCCGACAAGCGCCTAACGGAAAAAGGGCGCCTTATCGGCCTTGTAGGTGATGAGAGATATGGGCGGCTTCAAAATAAGATAGAGGCCATTGAAAAAGACCTCAACAGGGTAAAGGGAACACTCATCAAACCAGATGCGGATACCAATTTGTGGTTATCTAAACTTGACTGCAAACCACTTAAAGACAGCCTATCTGTTTTTAACCTTCTAAAAAGACCAGAAATCAGGTATGAAGACATTTTGGAAAATGAAGGGGAAGCAGAAGGGCTTAACCTGCCGAAAGACGTTCTGGAACAGGTAGAAATTCTTGCCAAGTATGATGGATATATTAACCGTCAGATGGAAGATGTAAATCGTTTCAAAAAGATGGAGCACATCACCATTCCCGATAATATTGACTATGTAACAATTCCCGGCATATCCGCCGAGGTTTCTGAAAAACTGTCAGACGTGAAACCACGCTCATTGGGACAGGCATCAAGAATATCAGGTGTTACACCCGCCTCTATATCGATGCTCATGGTTTATTTTAAAAAAACGGGAATCCTGTAAAAAAGTAGATCTGATATTAAAGAAGAAGGAATAAACAGGCTGTGAAGGAACTATTAAACAGAGGTGCTACTTCCATGGGCTTAACCCTGTCCTGTGAGCAGATAAATGCTTTTATACTTTATTATGATGAGCTAAAAAAGTGGAGTTCAAAAATAAACATCAGTGCACTGGTGGATAACGAAAAAAAGGTAGTCTGTGAGCTCTTTCTTGATTCTCTTGCACCTCTTCTCGTCATAGGAAAGGAGAATTGCCATGAGAGGCACCTGCTGGATGTAGGATCCGGCGGCGGTTTCCCTGGAATACCGATTAAAATAGCCTTTCCCGCCCTTAATGTAACGCTCTGTGACAGCATAGAGAAAAAAGTCTTTTTTATGAGAAACGTCATAAGAAAGCTATCGTTAACTGGTATAGAGGCTATTACATGCAAGTTTAATGACCTTGGCTCGACAGCCATAGAAAAAGCATCATATGGCTGGGCTATTTCCAAGGCGGTGACAGATATCGAAACATTTGCTCTATGGGCAGCCCCGCATTTGAAAAAAGGAGGGATTTTGATATGCATGAAGGGGCCTAAAGAAGAGGCGATAGAACTAAAGAATTACTCAAGCCCTGAAAAAATTAACTATACTCTACCCCTGTTAAACCTCAAAAGAAGACTTTATCTTTACCAGAAGCTCTAGTGTTCCACGTGGAACATCCCCTCTAACCCTTTAGGTAGTCTGACTTCTTTCGTGTATTTTTTGACTTTCTGTCTGAAAAAGTTTAAAATTAGGCCCGTATAACCCAACGCTAAAGGTTATTAATGGAGTTGACGATAAAAAAAGAAAAGAGAAAAAAGGAGGCTTGTAGGTGAAGAATGCGTTGAAATGGTTGTGGAGGGGTGCTTTTTTAGCAGTACTGCCGCTGATGTTTGCCTGCGGGAGCGATGACGATGGTGGTGCTGCTGGTGTAGCTTACACGGGCTCGCAGACTGAGGCAACCATCACTGCATCAAATGCAAAGACCCTCGCTTCAGAGGCCTATGTGGGTGGTTCAGGCGGATCGTCTCTTAATGTTTTAGGTGCTGTTCAAGCAGGGGGCACCAATGCTCAGGGCCAGTCACGGACGTTTTCACTTGCAAAGACCTTAAAATCTGCAGTCAGTCAGATTGATGTTGCATCAGTTGCCGGAGCGGCAGCTTATGGCGCTGTCGAATCCGGCGGGCCCATTCCGGGGGATTGTCCTGTAAGTCCTGGCAGCTTTTCATATTCCATTAGCGTGAATGAAACAACCTATGCATTTTCAGGAACACTTTCTTTCAGCGCCTTTTGTTCCGGTGGAACAACAATGTCTGGCACTGTAACTTTTTCAGGTCAGCTGAATAGTACATTAACATCTTTTCTTAACTTTCAAATGTCATTTGTTAGTTTGACCACTACAACGGGCAATGATTCCTTTACCACAAGCGGTTCATTGTCGTTCATCGTGAGCTCGGCGACTGAGACAACTATTACAATGGATCTGAAGCTTCGTGACAACACCACAACAGAGGTTGTATGGATTTCAAACTTTACAATGACTGTAACTGATTACGGCAGCTATGAAGAAGTAAACATTAGCGGTGCAACCAGTCGCCTTTATCATTTCACTCATGGTTATGTCACCATATCGAGCCCCATTCCACTGAGGGTCTATTCAGGTAATGAATGGCCTTCATCTGGAGAACTGGTTGTAACTGGTGCAAATAACAGGAAAGTCAAACTGACGGCAATCTCTGATACTCAATACGAAATAAGAATTGATCTCGATGGAATCGACGGTTATGAATTAGGCCCGGCAACCTATGATTGGGCCGATATATAAATAATTAGAAAGACAGCATCTTGTTAATTAAAAAGGGGAAATTAAAATATTCCCCCTTTTTTTTCATAAACTCACTTTATGTTCGGCTAAAGTTTTATAAAAGGTTTTGGAGTAAATAGGTTGAGCAATCACAAAGCGCTGTTTTTTATTCTGCTGGGGACAAGCTTATGCATGAGTATCCTCATATGGTCGCACTCTAGCTGTTTTGCCGCGCCTCAAAGGACGATGAAAAGTTACATAACTATCAACACCTCTTTAGAACAGTTAAAATACAGGGAGTCTGAGCCTGATAACAAGTTGACATCAACAGCAAATGTGAGAAATTATGTTGCAGGCCTGGAAGGCATTAAAGTCTGGGATACTTTATTTATAGGTGTGAGGGGCTTTTTCCCCATAGGGAAAGGACGTGACACTGAAAAATGGACACAGGCAGGTATTCAAAATCAGACTAATGATCTGGAATATGGATGGACGAGGGTGGATGGTTTTATCGGATTAGTAGAAAAATCCTGGTTGAAACTCTATGGCGGTTTGAGGTGGTCAGAAGGCAAGCAAAAAAGGAACAATTTTGTCGTTTCCGGGATTCCTCAGCAGGCATCATCCACAGAAATAATACGTTCCCGAAGTGCACTTATCGGAATGAGAGGAGAGGGCAAGGTCTCTTCAAGGTGGTCCTTGCTCTACCGTATGGAAGGTTTTATCCCTCTTGCCGTTGAAGTGACTAACGGTGCCGTTCCCGGCTTTGAAGCAACGCGAAAAAAGGGATATTCATATGAGTTGGAAGGAGGAATAAATTACTACTACTCCAATAGCATAATGCTCGGCTTATCAGGTTTCGGCGGCAGAATGCATTGGGAAGGAAGTGACTGGCAGGCCTATGGCAACAAGTCTGTAAAGTGGCCTGAAAATGATACAGACTACCTGGGAGGATCTCTGAAACTTGATTTCGCATTTTAAGGACAGTTTCTAAGGCTAGCAATAAAGTTGCCATATAACTTATGTAACACCAGGATATGTATGGGCTATTTGTTAATTCGTCTAAATAATCATCTCTTCCCACCAAAAGTTATATTAACAAAAGGATTCATTCAAAATGGAATACTGGACAGAGATATCTGTCGATTTATCAGAAAAACTCTCCTTGTTGGTTGATGACTACCTGAAGGGCCTGGGTTCTGTTGGAAATGTTATGCAAACACTTGTACGGGATGAAGCACAGCATCTGATAAGACCTTGTCTTAAAGGATACCTTAGAGGTTCAGTTAATGAGAATAAAAATAATATTGATGCGTTTAAAGCCTTCATTTCCTCGCTGCAAGAAGTCTTTCCTGAGGGACAAGTCGGCAAAGTAAATGTCAAAGAAACCTCTCAAGAGGATTGGGAGGGATGGAAAAAGTTTTTTAAACCCACCTCTGTTTCAAAAAGAGTGGTCATCAAGCCCTCGTGGGAGCAATATTCTCCAAGTAGCGGGGAAGTTATCATAGATATAGATCCGGGAATGGCCTTTGGGACAGGGACACACGAGACGACGAGATTGTGCATCAGACTTCTTGATAAAATCATCAAAGGCAGTGAGGAGCTGCTGGATATCGGCACCGGTTCCGGTATCCTGGCAATCGTGGCGGCCAGGCTCGGGGTGGTCAAAGTCAAGGCGATTGATAACGATGAGAGTGTTATTAAGATAGCCCGTGAAAATATTATCAACAATGGCGTTGAAAATAATATCGAAGTATCAGCCACGCCATTGGAAAACCTGTCATCAAAATTTGACATAATCGTGGCAAATATTCTGGCTGAAACACTCATTGATATGACTAAGGAGATAATTTGTCATATCAATAGGGGGGGGAGCATCATTCTGTCAGGCATTCTTAACTCACAGATCCGAAAAGTTGCTGATGCCTATGTGAAAAACGGTGTGCAGTTGGAAGAGGTACTGGGGGATGGGGAATGGGGTGCTCTGTTGTTTAAAGGATGAGTAGTCGGGTTTTTATAGAAGGCTGTGAGAAAAAAGGGGCGTATATACAGGTTTCAGGTGAAGTCAGTCGGTATATAAAAAAAGTTCTTCGCCTCAACATAGGGGACAGTCTTATCATTTGTACAGCCGATGGCACGGAATATAGATCTGTCATTGCCGGTATTGACAAAAATATATCAGTTGAGGTGCTAGAGAGCGAAAAGGTTGATAGAGAGTCCAACCTTGACATTATACTCTGTCAGGCTCTTCCTAAAGGAAAAAAGATGGACTTTATTATACAAAAGGGTACGGAACTGGGTGTAAAGTCGTTCATCCCCCTTATCTCTTCCAGGTCTGTATCCCGGCCCAAGGAAAGTGAAGGAAAAACAAAACGCTGGGAGAAGATCGCCCTCGAAGCATCGCGGCAGTGTGGCAGAAATTATATTCCCTCTATCGAAACCGTGACGACAATTGAAGAGCTTATAGATAAATTTTCTAATAGTGATGATAACAAAACCTTAAAACTCATCCCCTGGGAATCGCAGGAGGATAATAAGCTAGGCAACTTCATGTCAACACCTTATGATAAAGTCATTATTCTCATCGGGCCGGAAGGTGGATTTTCTACTTTAGAGGTTAATGAGGCCAGGAGGGCTGGTTTTATGTCCATATCACTTGGTAAGCGGATTTTAAGAACAGAAACGGCTGGTATTGCTGTTGTAAGTATTCTCCAGTTTTTGTGGGGTGACATGAGATAATTTGAAAATAATGATGGTTGATTTCACCCTAATGCCTGGAATGAACGGCTTGAACCTGGCATGTAAGATTGTGGAAATTAATCCCAATGAAAAGATTGTTCTTATCAGTCTTTAAAACAATGTTGATGATGAATGGCGACAGTGCGTGATATGGTTAAGGCGATTGAGTTTATGGAAATGTTAAAAGAAAGGGGATGCAAGTTTGCCCTTGATGCTTTCGGTGTCGGTTTTACCTCCTTTGTTTATCTAAGAGATATGCATGTTGATTTTCTCAAGATCGATGGGTCGTTTATTCGCAATCTTACAACTAACACGAATGACCAGCTTTTTGTTAAGGCAATATCAGATGTGGCAAAGGGAATGGGCATAAAGACTATCGCAGAATTTGTTGAAAAAGAAGAGACCCTGCAATATCTGAAAAAATATGATGTGGATTATGCTCGGGGCTACTTTATAGGTAAACCGTCACAGAGTCTTTACCCCGCCTGTTTTCAGGCAGAAAAAAGGAAAAATAAAAAAACATCTCAGTGTAAAGATATCGACTTTCCTTTATAATTTTATACTGTTACACTATTTAACTCATTCAGTACATAATATACCACAGATCTTACTTACTTTTTAATTCCGTGATTCTATTCCAGTCACTGCTTACACCAGTAGTTAAATAGTAGGCACAACGGTCATCATAAATGTTAGCGACACGATCGTTAGGATTGATGTCCAAACAGGTTTGAAACAGTTTTTGTGCTTCTTCCAGATTGCCCATTTCGTAATAAGTTAAGGCTTCTGAAAATTGCTTGAGTGTCCGTTGTTTTCCCTCACGAGCCTCCTGCGAGTCAGCGTCAAATACTTCGTAAATTTCAACAGTTTCCTCTTTCCCTCTCACCTTAACGTGATCGATCAATCGAATTAAATAAACGCCTTTGTTGGACAGATTCTTATAGGTTTTTCCCCCTATTAATATGGGTGTTTGATAACTTTTTGCCATCCCTTCAATCCTCGATGCAAGGTTTACAGAATCGCCTATGACTGTTCCCTCCATGTGTCCCGGTCCCCCAACGGTACCGATCATTACAGGTCCTGTGTTTATACCTATACCGATTTCAAGAGAGCGATAGCCCACATTATTCCGCCAGCCATTATATTCAAGTAATTTCTCTTGCATATCGATGGCAGCCCGAAGGGCATCATCAGCATTGCTACCAAAGAGTGCCATAATAGAATCACCGATATATTTATCAATAAATCCGTTACAGTTTTTTATTAATGGCTCCATTTGTTTCAAATAGGAATTCAGGAATTTAAAATTTTCCCGGGGTGTCATGGATTCAGATAGCGCAGAGAAAGCTCTGATGTCTGAAAATAGTATGGACATTTCTTTTTCCAGATGATCACCTAGCTGCACATCGAGAATACTGTCTTTTTCTAAATAATCCACCAGTTGCTTGGGCACGAAAAGCTGATAAGCCTTGATTAATTCTTCCTGTCTGTTTTGCATTTTCATTTTCTGTGAGGCTGAAACACTGATTTTATGGTCCTTTTCACCCTTTACAATCCACGAGAAATAAGCAAGAGAAAAAGTTAACAGAGTTATTTCAACGGTAGAGCCGGCTTTAAGGGAGAGTTGTGTGAAAATATTAACGGGGATCATGCCGGCATGCATCACAAGAAAGAGGGAGGCCCCGGCAAATAGAAAAAACCATGCAAGGGAATAAAACTTTGCCGGTTGAAAGCCGTCACGCCAGAAAATTAAACCAATGAGTGCTAAGAAGAAGGCAATGAGAGCCTTGTAGGCTGATAAAAAGTAAATAATCCATTTGCCGGGAGAAAATAACAGAACACCTAAAATAATTACAGTGATGTAGATAAGAGTATTGAGGATCTTTTTGAACCTTAAATCAACTGGCAGAAACAGTTTACTGAATTTGAGGGCCAACACGATGCCAATCAAACATGCCGAGCTTATAATTCTGTAACTTATGGATGAACCTGATATCCACGGCCATTGATTTAATAAGCCTTCGTGGGCAAAGAGAGCAAAGCCGCATGCCGCTATATAAAGGGTCAAATAGAAGTAACTTTTTTCTTTAAATGTCATATAGAGAAGAGCGTTATAAAGTGACATCACAATGACGATGCTGTAATACCAGCTGCTTATGCCGTATGACGCCAGACTTTGTGAGGCGAAAAGAGTTGCAGGTTGTAAAAGTAGGCAGAAAATTACGATGAAAAGCGATACTCTTTTATGCATTATTTGAATTGGTTGAGCCTTGTTTTTAATTTAATAGAAATGTATCTGCAACACCGGCACATTTATTTAGAGTGTCTTGGCAAGGTTATCGCTGTTGCTGATGTGGATTCTACTTTTTATTTTGTTCTTAAATGATGTTATATAAGAGTAAAACTCATCGCGGATGATAAGATAATTACAGTATTACACGCTTCACAAAAAAATAATAGCTTGTTTTATCGGTATGATCCGGGATTTACTTTAGGATTCTGATAATATTTTTTTGAAAGCTGTTTCAATGTACATTTGTCCTAAAATGAATAGCCGGGGTCGGGAGGCGATTATGATGCTCAGTCAGATCGTGGGGTATTACAATCTCATTCTCATTAATGGCGATGGCTTGTCTTAAATTCTTATTGATTAAAGTATTTCATTGCCTCAGGTAGTTTTTCTTCAATTTCGCGGATGCGTTTTTCATCCGAAGGATGGGTGCTAATAAATTCTGGTGGTGCCTGACCCTTCTTAATCCTGGCCATTCTCTGCCAGAACTCGACTGCACTTTGTGGATTATAACCGGCCATTGACATAAAAATAAGACCCAAATGGTCTGCCTCACTTTCATGATAGCGACTAAAGGGCAGGATAACGCCAAATTGTGTACCCGCGCCAAAGACCCCCATCCAGAGGTTGCGGGTAGCCTCAGGTTTCTCAGCCATCGCTTGAGTTAGGATAAAATTCCCTGCCTGAGCAATCATTACCTGACTCATTCTCTCACTGCCATGTTTGGCTATGGCATGGGCAATTTCATGTCCCATGACAACGGCAAGGCCATCCTCATCCTTAGCAATAGACAAAATCCCTGTATAGACTACGACCTTTCCGCCTGGCATGCACCAGGCATTGATTTCATCGCTCTCAATTAGGTTAAATTCCCATGCATAGTTTCTTAGTTCCTCGCCCCTTCCATTAGCTGTCAAATATTGTTCTACAGCTTTCTGGATCTTTGCCCCCACTTTTTTTACCATGCTTGACTGTTCTGAATTTGAACTGACAGTATTGTTTTTAAGGAATTCATCATATTGGGTAAAACTCATCGACAGCATTTGAGAGTCTGGAATAAGAATGAGTTGCCGTCTCTCTGTGACAGGTACAGTGCTGCAGGACTGAAAAAATAGGGATGTAACTATTAATAAAGAAAGAAATATCTTTATGGAAGCTCTCATAGGTCACCTTATTGTTAAAGTGTTATATATAAGTCTATCAAAATAATGAATTAGTAAAAAGCCCGGTCATGATGGCCTATCAAATGTTCTGTGAAAGAGGGCAGGTATTTTTGTCTCTACTTCCAGGATAAATTATATAATGTCAATGACCACACTCTCATAGGTAACCTGATGACCACGTCTAATCTTACGTCGTTTGCGCAACTCAATATTTCCGTCTACTTCAACAAGGCCATCCTCGACAACTATCTTGGCCATACCTCCTGTGCTACACAGGCCGGTGACTTTTAAAAGTTTTATTAACTCGATATAATCATCTGCCAATTCAAAAGATCGATTCATACTTAATTACCCTTTCCCTCTACCCTTTCTACATTATTTTCAAAAGTTCAATACCTTGGGGAAAGTATTTTATCATATTTTTATTCTAATTGACTTCCAGTATTTTCTGGCCCAATAGTTATCATCGAGCCTTGATATTGTGACACCTTTACTGGTTGATGCATGTAAAAATTGTCTTTCCCCTATATATAGGCCAACATGTCGGGTTAAGAGGCCCGTTTTAAAAAAAACCAGGTCCCCCGGTCTAAGTTTGCTTTTTGTGATTCTCTGACCTGATTTTAGCTGCAACTTTGTGCTTCTGGGGAGTTTAATTCCAAATTTGGAACGATAGGTTATGTAGACAAAACCGGAACAATCAATTCCCTTTTTCGATAAACCCCCGTATTTATATTTAACAGATTTCCATTCCTTAAACTGTTCATATAAGGCCTGCTTTATTTCCTTTGGGCTTAATCTGCTGGCTTCTTCAATGATGTCAGCAATGCTATAGTCTTTATGTTTCGCATTATCCGGGCCGGCACATCCAGATATGAGCATGACTAGAGTAATTAACAAAACAACAGAGGTTTTTAACATAAATTTAAGTTCAAAGTAAGTTAAGATAAAGAAGTTACGAACATTGCTATTGACGCCAAGGACTTGTTAGCTTAAATAGAGAAAGTATAACATAGGGAAGCCATCATTGGCAGATGACTTGTTATAGCATAGAAATTAGGGAATTAAAGAGTTGAAAATAGTAGCGAATTTTTTCAATAGATAAAGTTTTGACAAATTAATTTTATGTTGTATATTTTTATTGTTAAAAAATAGATAAAAAGAGGTGCTCATATGTCATTAATTACCTGGGGCGAAGAGTTTAGTATCAATATCCCGGAAATGGATGAACAGCACAAAGGGTGGATTAATATTATAAATGAGCTTCATGATTCTCTCATGAGTTCCTGAAATTCTGAAACTCTAGAAAAGGTGTTTTCCGACGTAATTGATTACACGGTCTATCATTTTGATGAAGAAGAAAAACTGTTGGAAGAGATGAACTACCCCGGGTTTTATGAGCATAAATCTATTCACATACGATTTAAACACAAGATGAACAGGTTAAAAGAAGAATTTATGTCCGGGGAAGTTATATTGCGAACGGAAATTATGAGCACTTTAAAAAACTGGCTCACAGATCATATAATGAATGAGGATAAGAACTATGCTGGCTTCAAGATGAAAGGAAGAGCGTAGCTATAGGTAGAATCACTTAAACCGGATAAACCTGATAAGTGCCTTCACGAAATCATTTTCTGCCAGAAAAGCACAGAAAATGATTTCTAAGTTACTAAAAAGGGGGTGATCCTTGGAATCTTGCGTCAACGAGTAATTTTGATTAGTCGTTTTCATCTTCTACCTTCCTCATATAACCACACTCCTTATCATAACATCTCACCGTCGTTCCTTCACGTTTTGACTGTTTTTCAATAAGAAATGGTGCTTTACAAAGAGGGCACTCTTCTGGAAAGGGCTTCTCCCACATGGCAACCTTGCAGGTGGGAAACTCGGAGCAACTGTAGAAGATCTTTCCCTTTTTACTCCGCTTTTCGCAAAGATCCCCTTTCCCGCATGCGGGACACTTTACACCTGTAGAGAAAGGTTTGGTCCCTTTACATGCAGGATAGTCGGAACAGGCCAGGAAGCGCCCGAACCTGCCGGTTCTTATGACCATCTGTTTGCCGCACTTCGGGCAATTTTCAGAGCTCAGTTCCAGCTCTTCCTTAACAATTTCAATCTTGCCTGCAGGATCTCGTTTGAAGTTTGTTGTATTCTTGCATTCAGGGTAGTTGGGACAGGCGAGGAACTCACCGTTTTTACCCCATTTTATCACCATATTGGAACCACACTGGTCACAGACAATGTCAGTTGGGATCTCTTCGCGCTTAACATCTCTCATCGTTGTTTTTGCAGTCTCAAGGGCAGCGTGAAAACCGTCATAAAATGCCCTGAGTGATTTAATCCAGTTTTCCTTCCCCTCTTCTATTTCATCCAGCCTGTTTTCCATCTTGGCTGTAAATGCGACATTCATAATATCCGAAAAATTTTCAACAAGTAGAGTGGTAACCAGCATGCCAAGCTCTGTCGGGTAAAAACGTTTCTTTTCAAGGCGAACATATTCCCTGTCCTGAATATTTGAGATAATTGCCGCATAGGTGCTTGGCCGGCCTACACCTTGTTCTTCAAGTTCCTTAACCAGTGTGGCCTCACTAAACCGTGGGCGAGGTTCTGTAAAATGTTGTCGAGGAGTCAGTTCCTGAAGGCGCATTTTCTCGCCTTCTGTTAAAGCAGGTAGAAGGCCCTCTTTGTCTGCCTCATCTTCCTGATCTTTGCCTTCAGTATAGACAGACATAAAGCCGGGGAACCTGACAATAGAACCGGTTGCTCTGAATGTGGCCTCCTTGGCGACAATATCGATGGCAGTTTGATCAATAACGGCTGATTCCATTTGAGATGCGATGAAACGTTTCCAGATCAACTGGTATAGTCTAAATTGGTCCTTTTCAAGGAGTTTCTTGACCATATCCGGTGGATATGACATAGACGTTGGTCGTATCGCTTCATGGGCTTCCTGCGCTGACTTTGCTGTTTTATACTGCCTGGCTTTCTTGGGGAGATATTCTTTCCCAAACTGCTTTTGGATATAATCCCTCACATTTTCCAGCGCTTCGTCAGCAACTCTCGTCGAATCAGTTCTCATATAGGTAATTAAACCGACAGGCCCCTCACTTCCCAGGTCAACACCTTCATAAAGTCGTTGCGCCAGCATCATCGCTTTTTTGGCTGAAAAACCGAGTTTTCTTGCGGCATCCTGCTGGAGTGTGCTGGTAATAAAGGGGGGGGTAGGGTTTCTCTTTCTTGCTTTCTTTTCAATCTTTTTTACAATAAAATCTTCATCCTTAATACTATTGACTAAGGCTTGTGTCTCCTCTTCCTTACCTAGTTTTACCTTATCACCCTTAATCCTGATAAGTTTTGCTTCAACGGGCGGCGGATTGCTCCCCTCCAGCCTGGCAGTAACAGACCAGTATTCTTGGGGAACAAAGGCCTTAATCTCAGCTTCCCTATCGCAAATGATCCTCACAGCAACGGATTGAACCCTTCCGGCAGACAAGCCTCTTCTGACCTTGTCCCAAAGAAGAGGAGATATCTGGTAACCGACGAGCCTATCCAGGATACGTCTTGCCTGCTGCGCTTCGAACTTATGCCGGTTGAGTTTTAATGGATGTTGGATAGCCTCTTCGATCCCTTTTTTCGTTATTTCATTAAAGAGAACACGATATAGCTTATCCTTATCTTTAATTTCATCTGCAATATGCCAGGCAATGGCTTCTCCTTCCCTGTCAGGGTCAGGCGCCAGATAAACGTGCTCTGCCAATTTCGCTTCCTTCTTTATATCCTTTATGATATTCCCCTTGCCCTTTATAACAACGTACTGAGGACTAAAGTCATTATCGATATCAATGCCCAGCTTGCTTTTTGGTAGGTCCTTGATGTGTCCTACTGAAGCAAGTACATTAAAATCTTTACCGAGATACTTTTTAATTGTCCTGGCCTTGGCCGGGGACTCTACTATAAGAAGTGATTTTGCCATTTTGACCTTAGCTTAGCCCCCTTGAAAACATTTTACCCGGATGCTGTGTCACGGCACCCATTAGCTCAAGAGACAGCAGGTGCGATGAAATATCAGTAACATCCATGGTACATTTTTTAACCAGCTCATCGATATGAAGTGGTTGCAGAGTTAGTTGAGAATAAATAGTTTGTTCCCTTTCATTGAGTGAAAACTTGACTTCCTGCCTGGGGATATCTTGCCCGTAAAGCGGTGAATCAATTTGCGGTAAAAAATCGTTTAAGATCTCTTCCGGTGTTTCCACAAGTTTAGCCCCTTCCTTAATCAGGCTATTCGTGCCCCTGCTTTTCATTGAGTTAATATTTCCCGGAATGGCGTAGACCTCTCTCCCCTGTTCCAGGGCATATTTTGCGGTTATTAAAGAACCGCTTTTCAAAGAGGCTTCAACGACAATGACGCCCATGGATAAGCCACTTATCAACCTGTTTCTCCTTGGAAAATTTCCCGCCTCCGGTGCTGTTCCAAGAGGAAACTCGGAAAGGATGGCGCCATGTTTCTTAATTTCTGAAAAAAGCTGCCGGTTTTCAGGGGGATAGATAATATCCAGACCGCATCCGGTAACGGCAATCGTTCTGCCCCCTGCCTGAAGAGCACCCTTATGGGCAACGGAGTCAATCCCTCGTGCCATGCCACTGATCACTGTAACCCCGGCTTGCGCTAAACAATAGCTGAAATTTTTTGTAATTTCAAGGCCATAGGCCGAGGAGTTTCTGGAGCCGACTATGGCTAATGCCGCGTTGTCAGATTCCTTCAGTTCGCCGAGGAGATGGAGCACAATGGGAGGATCATGGAGAGACAGAAGATTTTTTGGGTATCCCTTGTCATCCCAACATAAAATTGATATGCCAAGTTTCCTTGCCTCTATTATCTCCTTTTCAATCCCCTGCCACCCACTAAAACCAGCTATTGTTTCTGCTGTTTTAGAGCTTATTCCCTTGACCTCAAGCAGTTCCTTTAAAGATGCGGAAAAAATGTATTCCGGCTTTTTGAAACGCTGGAGAAGCCTTTTGGCAATAGCGCTACCAATACCCTTTATTCCTCTTAGAGCCAACCAATAGTTAATTTTTTCATTCATTGTTCAAAATAAAGAGTACGCTCAAAAAAAAAGGTTGCAGACAGATCCTGCAACCTTAGAATTTATCTTCTGTGTTAAGCTGCTATTAATCAAGCTCGGACTTTATATTTTCTCCTATCCTTAGCTCTTCAACACTTTTTAAAATGATAGCGACTGAAGTGTCTTCTTTGACATGTAATACCAGCAAGCGCCCGATTGTTGTTGATGGGAGAGTGTATCTCCTTTTGCTTGCCTTGTCCTTTACAGACTTTCCTTCTTTATAGGCGATAAAGGTATTGCCTGCTTCCAGACCATCTTTCTTGCCCAGATCAATATAAACAATGTCCCGTTCTCCAAAAGTAGAGCGATCTTCCCTGGAGGAAATAATATAACCATTAAGTTCGACTGAGGTCGGGATAATAGAAACATTTTCAGTAATGTCCTCTTTTGGTTTAATCAGGTCACCACGGTGAATCGCATCAAATGATTTAGTTATGCGTGCCGTGGCTAAATCTTCATTAGTACTTGTAATTTGAGCATATCCCAGGGCAATTATTTTGCGACCCCGAGACCTTTTAGTGACTGGATGAATGATTTCTTTGCCAACCTTGAATACAGTATAGAGGTCACCTTCCTGAGCGCCATCCGACTCTGATAAAGTAACATAGATAATATCTCCCGTGCTTAACATCACTTTTTTATCTTCCGATTCAAGAATTTTACCGGCGTTCTTCAGTTCCTCATTATTTATAAAACCCGATGACCTTAACTCGGCAAAATTGTATCGTTCTTCCTTCTTTTCAACGACAGGTTCTTCCTCGACGACCTCTTCTTCAGTCTCCTCGACGACTTCTTCTTCAACCACTTCAACGGGCTCATCCTCTACAACTTCTTTAACAGGGCGCCTTACCATTACCTTCGGAGGATAGAGTTTTATAGGATCACCGGGATATATATAGTGAGGGTTTGATATATAGTCATTCCACTGCCACAGTTTTGGCCAAAGGAAGGGATTTTCAAGATATGTTTCGGAAATATCCCATAAAGTATCTCCCTTAACAACAGTATGCACTTTCCCCGTTTCATTGCTCGCAATTGCATCCCTGACATTTAGATCACTCATCATGAAAGAAAGTAACGCAAAGACCAAAAAGAATGTCATTTTACACTTCATAAGGTATCTCCCTAATTTTTTTCAGTTTACAGGGCGTTGAGCTTGTCGGCTGCCGTTTTTGCAACATCACTAATAAGGGTACAGATCCATTACCTGTTGAAAGGCCTTCTTCGCATTTTGATTATCTTTTAATTCCATTATAGGAATAGCCGATCTTCAATTGTGTGTGAGGTGCCTTATTTCCATTTGCAAATTTACTTACAACATCTTCAAATAGACGGATTGCCACCGCGAATTCCCCCATACTGTAATAACATTCTCCCTTCCAGTATAGGGCGTTATCAGAATAGTCCGTATCAGGATAGGCTGCTAAGAAAGAGTCAAATTCTATGACGGCATGGTTATAATCGCCTTTTTTATAGATGGAATAGGCTTTTCCGTAAAAAACCTCGACTGGAAGAGCCTGTTCTTCTTTCTCAACCTTTCCCAGAGCCCCTTTCTCTGCTTGCTTCAGTTTAACATCTGTGGATTGACGAACATCTTCCGAGAGGTTGACAATATTCCTGTCCAGCGTATCGACCTTTTCAGCCAGAGAGTCGATACGTTTTTGAAGCTCCAGGGCCTCCTTTTCCTGTTGCATCGCCTGCTGCCTGGTCTGTACACATCCTGTGACAAAGAGAAAGACAGCACAAATGAACAGAACCCTTTTCATGTAATAATTACCATTTCCAGAAGATCTTTTTTTGAAGCTTAACCATAAATAAATAGGCTTGTCAAGGAAAAACAAGGTTGTCAGGCGTGCCTGTCAGGCCATATTAATAGCTACTTAATCCTTCTTTTCATCTTAAGATTTACTGTGTTATTATAGCACTTATGAAAAAACCTGAACTACTCGCCCCTGCGGGAAATATGGAAAAGATGAAAGTAGCCATTCACTATGGTGCCGATGCTGTCTATCTAAGCGGAAAGAAGTTTGGACTGCGCGCCGCCGCCGGCAATTTCGGCGCTGAGGAGCTGAAAGAAGGCATTGAATATGCTCACGAAAAGGGAGTCAAGGTCTATGTGACAGTCAATATCTTCTTCCATAATATCGACTTGAACGGTCTTGAGGTCTATCTTTTATCACTTGAAAATATGGGTGCCGATGCGATAATAATCTCCGATCCAGGTGTTATCGCGCTTGCCAGGGAAATTGTTCCTCATATGGAAATTCATTTAAGTACGCAAGCAAATAGTACAAACTGGAGAAGTGCTGCTTTTTGGAAGGGCAATGGCGTGAGCAGGATCAACCTGGCAAGGGAACTTTCTCTGGAGGAAATAAGGGAAGTAAAGGACAGGGCCGGAATAGAGGTGGAGACATTTGTGCATGGCGCAGTATGCATGGCCTACTCCGGGCGTTGCCACATGAGCAGTCACATGACGGGTCGAAATGCCAATTATGGTGAATGTACTCATTCCTGCCGATGGGAATATACCATAGTAGAAAGGAAAAGACCGTCTGAAAGCTTTGATGTTGAGGAAGACGAAAGGGGAACCTATTTTTTCAATTCAAGGGATCTCTGTATGATAGAGCATTTACCGGAATTGATCAGATCGGGCACGGATTCTTTAAAGATAGAAGGCCGCGTTAAAGGGATAAACTATGTGGCCGGTGCCGTCAGAAGTTACAGGCTGGCTCTGGACAGTTATTTTAACGATCCTGAAAAATATGTATTCAAAAAGGAATGGTTGGAAGAGCTCCGGAAACTCAGTCACAGGAACTATGATACCGGCTTTTATCTTGGTAAAGAGACTCGTCCCACAGAAGAGTCATCTTATGTAAGACAATATGATTTTATCGGTGTAATAAAGGAAGTAATGGATGAAAACCGTTATCTCATAGAGGCCAGGAATAAAGTTCTTCTCGGTGACAAAATTGAAGTGATGGGCAAAGGAGAGCACATTATCAGCCTGAGTATTGACAATATGCTGTCTCCAGAGGAGCTGGAAATCACACAGGCTCAACCGGGGCAACTTTTTATTATGAATAATAAAAACGGCCTTGAGGTGATGGATATTCTTAGACGAGAAAAAAGGGAGAAAAATGGTGTCATCAAAGCGGCAGTTTAAAACGGAAGGCCGGCTGCTCTCCCATATAAAAAATATCCTTGAGGGTTATGATAATTTAACAGTCATGTCAACTGTTGATGCAAAAATGGGGCTCTTTGATGTCATCTATCCGGAAAGCAGGGAGGAGGAGGTGCTGATAGTAATGAAGGGTATTAAGGAAGAGGTTAATATTGAGGACCTTTGAAATAACGCACCTTGTCCCTTTTCCTCAGGCGTAACAACCACTCATCGAGGGACTTTTCTATCTTTTCACTGAGAAGTTTTTGTCGTATTTCCCTTTCCACATCTTTTAAGTCAAGATCCTCATATTCAGAACTGCTTTCATAAAAATCTTCTATCTCTTTTTTGCTAACCGTTGCCATAAGAGACAGCCTTCTTGATACATAGGCTGCACTGACCTTTTCCTTTAAAAGCCTTTCCGCCATGTCATCAACCTCTAAGCCTTCCTCCTTGAGAAACCGGTAGAAAGCCGCCTGACTTTGAAACTTATCTTTAAAGGCAAGCATTTCATCTATTATGTGAGTATCTTCCAGGTCAGCCTGGATTTTCTTTGCTTCAAGGTAAACCAGCTCTCTGTTTATCACCTGTTCAAGAATCTCATCACTATAGGAAACTCTAAGGGGAAGGGAGAGGCTGCCCGTTTTGCTACGCATGACTTTGACTATTTTTGCCTCTGTCATTACTTCTGAAAAGGTGATAATTCTTTCCCCTGCTGTGGCAACAATGGCATCGGCTATTTCGGCATTTGCAGGTGTGGAGAGCAGACACAGTGCAAAGAGGGACAATAAAACTTTCATAACATAGAATTATCACTGTAGCCCTATTACTTGTCAACATCTTTCCCCAATTCCTAGCCCAGATGAACTGGATAAGTACCTTCACGAAATTATTTTCTGCCAGAAAAACGCAGAAAATAATTTCTAAGATACTAAGTCGTAATTTGGGCCTTTAGCTTGTCTTGACAATGAATACGTCAAGCAGATATACTCCGCCTCATTAGGGAGGGAAATATGAGCGGGATTGCCATAGAGATATTTCAGGATAAGCATGTTTTTTTTGGTCTCGCTGATGAACAGTTGAAAAAAATTGCAGAAGTGGCCGAACAAAGAATTTACAGCGAATCAGAACTAATCTGCCGTGAAGGAGAAAAGGGAGATGCCATGTTCATCATAGAGACTGGTAGTGTGGATGTCTTGAAGGGGGACGGTAATGGTGAGGAACTTTTGCTTGCCACACTACCTCACGGCTCTGTTTTTGGAGAGATGTCTCTCGTTAATGTAGAGCCAAGGTCTGCAACGGTGAGGGCTAAAGAAACTACGGTTGCCATCATAGTTGAAAATAATGCCCTGGCTGAGATTTTCAACGACGACCGGGAGCTTCTTATTATTTTATTGTTGAACATTACACGTATTCTTTCAAAAAGACTTCGCCTGACAAATGACAGGTTACTTTCTATTAACTCATAGGCCTGTTTCCAAAAAAATATTTTCTTTCCTCCATCTCAGTCTTTTTTCAGGATGCTTGCAGCAATATTAACTATAAATAAAAAAGGTACAGAAAACTCGAGGGAGGCAAAAAATATTGTGAAGCCCCTCATCTCTTCAATAAAATAAAAAAAGCTCAACATGCCGATGAGGCCGACATTGGCCGTCCAGAACTGAAAGGTTGCCAATGACTGGCTGAACAGTTTTTTCCCTGCGAAGGAAGGGATGATGTAATAACCTACACCATAGATCATCATTGTAATCCATCCCAAGACATGAAGATGAACATGGACAGGCATTATCTGCTCCAGTATTTCCTGTGACAGCGCCATTATTAATCCCAGGATAAGACCGACCGCCAGATAGAGCAGGCTTGCCAGAACAAATTTGACAGCCGCTTTACCCATCACTTTTGATGATCCGCTTACAGAGGGGAAAACATTGTATATAAACAGCACCCCGGCAGCAGACTCTATTAAGGCAGATAGTAAAATGAGCTTGTTTGAAAGGAAAGAACCCCCACTCCACTCAAAAAATAAAAGGGCGAATATCATTGACACAAGACCAGCATTTGCCAGAATAAAATTGACCTTAACTAGACCTCTGTTCTTTACCATGATACCTGAAAAGCGCGGAAAGATATGATAAGCCACACCGTAAATCATCATGCTTATCCAGCCAAAAAGATTAATGTGAAAATGAACACTCTTATAATTCCAGGCCTCCGGAAACAAGGCCATAACTCCCCCCAGTGTACAGCCGGCGACAAAATATAATGTAGATACGATTGTGAAATAGGAGGCCCACCGATCAACCTCCTTATCATTTTTAGCCATCAAAAACTTTCCCTCCTGAGGAAGTTTTCTGAAAGGTTCACCTTTTATCGCCGTTGAGATAATGTTGAAGAGAAATAAATAGGAAGCAAGGACCTCTATAATAGCTGCAACCGCCAGCAGAGAATTATTCGACTGAATAAAAGATAGCACCATTCCTATGATTCCGGCATTCGCAAGAATGAAGTGGAGAGTGACCAATCTATCGCTGTACACGTTTTTTCTAATAAAAAGGGGGATGACGAAATAACTGACGCCGATAATCATCATGGTTACCCATCCAAGAAGGTTTATATGTACATGGACCGGTTTTATGATTCCAACAAGTTCAGGCTTAATAATAGAGATCAATCCTATAGTGCAGCCTATAAAGAAGTAGATCAGAGCTGAAGCAATAAATCGTTTAGTGTGTTTGTTCATACGCCACCTATTAG
>JADFVM010000274.1 GCA_015222555.1 Pseudomonadota bacterium | reverse complement strand
GTGCTGAATTGGCACATTAAAAAACAAGAGCCCCGTCAGCCTTACGGGGCGTTCTTTTTATCTAAAAGCCCACTCCTCCCGATCGCGCGACTTCGGAAGATACCATCACAAGCAAGGTGTAATAAAAGAGACCTTTGACAAATGTCATCCCAAGAAAAGTTGGCAAGGAGTCTTTTAGTTCCTGCAATTTAGCCGACTGTTCTTTTTCCGGGCCTTCCTCTATCTTTTTTTTCTTGTCTTTATATACCCTAAAGAGATCGGAAGCTTGAGTCACGGTAACAATTAATACGGCAAATAGGATGCCTTTGGCTGTAAAAGTAAAAAAATCGGCACCCATCAGACCGATGAGTACATGCATAAAAATATTCCATGCCATAGATGAATTCTCCTTATATAGATAGCGTCAAGCGGAAAGATGTATGAAATTATTAGTGTATGTTATAATACTGATAATTTTAAAAAAAGCAAGAAGGGATAAAGAATTTGACGATATCATTGAACATAATGGTCGTTCCTCCCTCTAAAGATAATCAGAATAAAGAATTTTGGATTTTCCGAGTTTTCTATACCTTATTCAACTTCAGGATAAATTAACAGTGTGCTTCAAAACTTTTATCGCCCTTTCACTTATATTTGTCTCAGCCTGTGCACCGCTGACGCCGGAGCGGGGGAAGGGAAGTCCGTACCAGACCTCATCTGAAAAAGAAGACCGCCATCTGGATCCCAGAAAAGAAATTGGCAGGGAATTTCTGTCGGCAATCAGAAAAGAGCTTGAGTTTGTCAACGAGCCAGAAGTTGTCTCCCTTGTGAACAGAGTGGGGAAACATCTTGTAAGAGCAGCAGGGAATGATCCTGATTATTATCATTTTTTTGTCGTAAAAAATAATCAGATTAACGCCTTTGCCGTGCCCGGCGGTTATATCTTTATTTACGACGGATTACTGAAAAACATAGACAGCGTAGACGCCCTTGCCGGCGTTCTTGCCCACGAAATTGCCCATATTGAGCGGGATCACGTATACAGAAATGCCAAAAAGTCCGGTATCGTTGATCTCGCGACTATAGCTGCCATCATACTGGGCGGAGTCTCCGGAGACAGCGGCGCAGCCAAGATCAGCATTGCACAGGCGGCAAATATCTCCATGAAGCTGCAAATGAGCCGTGAGCTCGAGGAAGATGCGGATATATTTGCAATTAAATACCTCCGCCGGAGCCGATATAACCTGACCGGTTTGTCAGACCTGTTGAAAACACTCGCCTACTATGAACGATTTAGTGGCGCCGACATGCTCCCCCCTTATCTCTCTACACATCCGGGTGTTGGATCACGGCTTGTGACGGCAGAGGTGCTAAGTCAAGACCTGCCCGTTGATGAAGAGGAAAAAGCCCTGGCTCAATGGGACTGGCGACGGATTGTCACTATTTTGAATGCTGAGAACAGAGAAGGCCATGGCCTCAGCCTCAAGGGGAACGGTGATGACAAAAAAATGTTCAACAAAGAGCGCGAGCATTATCTTCATGGATTGTATGCCTTGAAATCTCAAGATCTGAAAAAGGCACGGACAGAGTATCTTGAGGCTATTCGTTTAAATCCCAATGAGCCGCTTTACCATTCCGATATGGCCATGCTTTATCTTCAGCTGAAACATATGGAACTGGCGAAGGTATCAGCACTGAAAAGCCTTGAGCTATCAAATAGCTACGCTGCACCTCATATCGTTCTTGCCATGGCAGCAAAGTCCGAGGGGAACCATGAAGAAGCGATTAAACAGTTTAAAGAGGCTGAAAAGATGACGCCCTATGACACCTTTATTCACTATCAAATGGGTGACTGCTATCATGCTTTTAAAAAACCTGTTCTCATGCGGCTTCATCTGGCACGCTTTTACCGGTACAACATTAAGCCGGAAAACGCGCTCATGCAGCTTCACATGGCCTTGGAAGAGACTGAAGACAAGGAACTCATTCATCAAATAAGCGCGGAGATTCTGAGCATCAAGCGTGATGGGATCTGACCCTTCTCATTTACATCGAATTGGCAGAGATTTTCCATCACGCTCTTCGAACATCTGAACAGTGCTGATTGCCATACCGTAGCTTTCTAAACCCGCCTTAAGAGATGATCTCCCATAAGTAACTAGAAACAACTGACCCTGCACACAGGTTGTCAGAGATTGAACAACACCAAACTTGACTGCGCCATCCAGGACCTGAGGCGGGTCAATTGTTTTCATTTCGGCATTGGCCAGAGAAACTGTTGCTAAAAATATAATTACTGTCAAAATATTTTTTTTCATTTTTATCTCCTTTTAATGTCATTCATTCCCCCTCACTGATGAGATGAATTATATTAAAGGGGCTCGAAATTCAGAAACCTTTAAAGCCTTCTGGTAACTCCTCGATTTCGTCACGCCTTATTATTTTACATTCTTTAAAATACCTGGCTGCCTCTTCAATTTTATCTGTTTTTATTTCCAGCCATATTTCCGCCTGACTGAAGGAAGTGACCTTGTCGATCCACAGTTTCTTGTCACCAAATTTGAAGATTGCACTTTCAGATTGTCCTGAAAATTGATTATCCAGTTGCTCTAAAGATAATATATCACGATAAAAGGAGACTGTCTTTTCATATTGGTGAGGAGGGACTTTAATAGCGATATTGTTGCCTGCTTCAAATTGAGGTTTCATCGTTCTGCCTCCTTTCAGGTAAATTCTGCCCTTATTCTTGTGGAGCCAAGTTTTTTTATAATCCAGCCGAATAAGATACAAAGGATAACGGCTATGATCATCGTTACCGCTTTGATAACCGACAAAACGGTCATCATTATTTCATATTCCAGCGTTGGAGCAGCTTCCACCATCATGCCCGGCATGGATGAAAAAATGGAATATTGAACAATAACGCCTAATAAATTCCATGTAATAGCAAGAAGCATTAGACCGATAAAAACTTTTCTCGCCCAGTCTTTCCTTTTTAAAAGTGACACAGCTGAAATGAAAGTTGTCAATGCCACAATAAACAAGGCAAAAAAGATAAGATCCATATGGGTGAAAAAGAACTGAATTAAGGCCGGGGCCTGTTCGACTCCGCTTCCCTGCTGCACGAGCTGTTTCATGTCTTCTCCGGGAAAGACAAAGAAGATCATTATATTCTGAAGAAGTGAGATGATTGAGGCAAAGCCGCCCATGATGATAAAAATCCAGGCAAGGACAGTAATGAATGTGGATCGTTGAGTTTCTTTTTCTGAAATTTGAGTTTGCTCATTCATGGAGAGACGGAAATAAAAAAACCTATTTCCCCAACAATTTAAACATGTTCTTTTTGTAAAACTCAACACCGGGCTGATCGAAGGGATTCACACCCAGCAGATTCCCGGACAGGGCGATGGCCTTTTCAAAAAAGTAAAAAAGCTGGCCCAGGGTGTTGGGTGATCGATCTTTCAGTGTCAGAGTCATATTCGGCACACCGCCTTCAAGATGGGCCATGGCCGTTCCCCTGTAGGCTTTGTCGTTGACAAAGTCCAGCGATTTGCCTGCGATATAGTTGAGACCGTCGCTGTCATCGTCAAAGCGCGGTATGGTAATCTCCCGGTTTGATTTTTCAACGGTGAAAAAGGTCTCAAATATAATCCGGTTTCCCTCCTGAATCCATTGTCCCATAGAGTGAAGGTCTGTGGTGAGATCGACGGAAGCGGGGAATATTCCCTTTTGGTCCTTGCCTTCACTTTCACCTGCCAGCTGCTTCCACCACTCGGCAATGTAATGGAGCGAAGGATGAAAGGAGGAAAGAATCTCAATCGTCTTTCCTTTCCGATACAAGAGATTTCTAACCGCTGCGTAGAGATAGGCAGGATTTTCCTTCATATCAGGATTGGCCGTTTTCTTTTCAAAGCTTCTGGCCCCCTCTATCAATTCACCGATGTCAATACCGGCCACGGCAATCGGAAGAAGGCCCACCGGTGTGAGCACAGAGTAACGTCCACCCACATCATCGGGGATGACAAATGTTTCATAGCCCTCTTCCTCTGCCACCGTTTTAAGAGCACCCTTTGCTTCGTCAGTAGTAACGGTAATCCTGTCCCTGGCGCCCTCCTTACCGTAACGTTTTTCCATCATGTTCTTTAATACACGAAATGCGATGGCCGGCTCAGTGGTTGTGCCGGATTTTGAAATGACATTTAAGCAGACCTCTTTTTCTTCAATAATATCAAGAAGGTCGGCAAGATAGTCTGAGCTTATATTCTGGCCGGCAAAAAAAAGCTCCGGGCCATTGCGCTTTTGAGTAGAAAGCTGATTGTGAAAGGAATGATTGATAAATTCAACGGCAGCCTTGGCACCCAGATAGGAGCCGCCAATGCCGATGCTGATAAAGGCATTACAGTTATCTCTCAATTTTTGAGCTGTCCCGTTTATTTCATCGATGAGCTTGTCAGAGATTGCACCTGGAAGGTGGAGCCAGCCGAGAAAATCACTGCCCGGCGTATTGCCCTTTTCAATTTCTTCATGAATCCTTGTAATGTCGTCTTGAGTTGATTCTATCTCCTCGTCGGACAGAAAGGATTTAATGTTTTCCAGATCAAGTGTGATGGCTGACATTTATTTTGCTCCTTTATTATTTAAGTAAAGTTCACTTCCTCTGACCGCCGCCCCCATCAGGCCAACCTCTTCATTGAGTATGACATAAACAGGTATGCTTTTCATGAATTCTGAAAGCCTGCCCTTATTCAAAAAGCCTTTCATAAAGGTGCCGTCAATTAATTTTCCCTTAAGCTTCGGGGCCATGCCGCCTCCAACGTATAATCCCCCTGAGGGCAAGGCCTTGAGCGCCAGGTTGCCCGCCTCTGCGCCATAAATGGAGGCAAACATATCAAGCGCCTTCACGCAAAGGGCGTCACTCCCCTCAATGGCAAGAGAAGATATAACGGCGGCAGGATCCCCTGCTTCCAGTTTTTTTCTTGTCTCAGGCGATCTTTCGGCGAACCCCGATTCAGCAAGATAATTATAAATATTAAAAAGTCCCAGACCAGAAACGACTTTTTCCACACTGACATGTTCATATTTCTGCATCAGATATCTGAGCAGGCCGATCTCCTCTTCATTGTTAGGCGCAAAGTCACAATGCCCCCCCTCGGACGGCAGCACCCGGTATCGTTTGTGCGCCCGGCTGTATATGGCAAGCCCTTGGCCCAGCCCCGTCCCCGCACCGATGATGGCAACGTGTCCGTTGCGGTCTTTAAGTCCCTCATTTAGAATAAGCAGGTCCTGCTCTTTTAAATAGGGAATACCAAGACCAATGGATTTAAAATCATTAACGAGGTTGACATTTTTAAATCCCAGGTTGTTTTTAAGCTCCGAAGCATCAACATGCCAGGGGAGATTAGTCGTTTTAACCCTGCCGTCCTGAACCGGCCCGGCGATACCAAATGACGCGATAACGTCAATGGGCTTCAGGGAAATCTCACTGAAGAACTCAATGATCATCTCGTCGAGAGAATCGTAACTATGGCTTATAAACCTCTTTTTGTGAGCCCAGTTGATCCTGTTGCCTTCAAAATAGGCGATAGCCAGAATGGTTTTTGTTCCGCCTATATCACCAGCCAGAATGTAATTTTGATACATGGTCATTAATTTTTAAGCTCCCCTTAAAGCGGCCTTCCGGCTAAATAATACATTGCTCTGCACTAAATGTCTAATTTGAGAAATTATAAAGTATAGCATAATACTTTTCAGCCTGCCCTTGACAATAGATTAAAATTGGAGTTGACTTAAGGTGAGACATTTGAACCTTTGAACAACAAATTACTCTTTCACAGATTTCAAGAAACAAACAATATTCTAATGCAAAAGCTTTATTCTCAGCCACAAAGCAAACAGAGGCCACCGAGAAACATTTTTTATTACAATTAGCTATCTCTGTGTTCTCGGTGGCCTCTGTGGCAAAATAGACTTTTTACAGTGGAATCAAACAACCGTTTATATAAATGAACCTGGAGGAAAAAATGCAGATAGCAATCGTCGGTTTAGGACGCATGGGGGCAAATATGGCAAGACGCCTGCTCGGTGGAGAGCATGACGTCATCGTTTATAATCGAAGTCGATCGAAAACGGATGAACTTGTTAAGGAAGGTGCGACAGGCGCCTACTCACTTGAAGAGGTCGTAGAAAAGCTGGAGTCTCCCAGAGTGGTCTGGCTCATGCTTCCTTCGGGCAGTATAGTGGATGAGCATATCGAAAAATTCAGCGACCTTCTGGCTAAAGGAGACATTGTCATCGAAGGAGGCAACAGCTACTATAAGGATGACATCAGGCGTTCCGATGAACTGGGTAAAAAAGAACTTGTTTACCTCGATGCCGGTGTGAGTGGCGGTATCTGGGGGCTTGAAGTGGGCTATTGCACCATGGTGGGCGGCCCGAAGGAAAGCTTTGATTACATTGAACCCCTCCTCAAGACACTGGCGCCGGAAGAAGGTTATTTATATTGCGGGCCAGTCGGCGCGGGACATTTTGTCAAAATGGTGCATAACGGTGTCGAGTATGGCATGATGCAAGCCTATGCCGAAGGCTTTGAAATCTTAAAAGCGTCACCCTATGGCGACGACCTGAAGATGGAAGAGGTTTCACATCTCTGGAACAGAGGCAGTGTAGTCCGATCCTGGCTTCTTGAACTGTGTGAAGATGCATTCAAAAAAGATCCTCTACTCAATGAGATTGAAGGCTATGTTGAAGATTCAGGAGAAGGACGCTGGACGGTGCAGCAGGCCGTCGAGACCGGCGTTCCGGCCCCTGTCATTACTCTCGCTCTTTTTGAGCGTTTTCGGTCCCGCATGGAAAACACATTCGGGGATAGAGTTCTGGCAGCAATGAGAAGAGAGTTTGGAGGTCATGCCGTTGTCAAAAAGGGCGAAGATAGCGGCAAAAAATCCGCCGGTGCAGGGAGAGTCTTGCATGCTAAAGCTGACAAGGGGAAGTAAGCAATCGCCCAAAGGACGGGGCTTTGGTTTAGCCCTAAAAGGGCTTTCCTTCCTTTGCTTTGGCCGCCAAAGAAAAGGAAGAATCTGTACGGCAAAGCCTTTCAACTCTGACCCCACCCATAGGACGGGGATTTCAATGATTAATTAAATAAATAAAGTTCCCTCTCACCCCGGCCTTCTCACACCGGGCGAGAGGGGGTTCATGAGGAGGTTAACAGATTGGAACCGCTAATAAAGTTATCCGAAACAGAAGAGAATTCAGCCCGTGAAATCGAGCGGGTTTCCGATCCCAGCGCTATTATCATCTTTGGCGCATCCGGTGACCTGACGATGCGCAAACTGATCCCCTCTCTCTATTGCCTCTTCATCAACAACCTTCTCCCTGAAGAATTTATTATCCTGGGTGTAGCCAGGACGAAAATGGACGATGCTCAATTCAGGATCAAGGTAACCGAGGCCCTCAGGATTGGCAGTAACTGCCCACTGGATGAAGACAGCCTCAATAAATTTGTTAATTTTATTTATTATCATCCCCTCGATTATGGCAATGTCAAAACCTATAAAGTGCTATCTGAAAAGCTCAGAAAGCTGGAGGACGTTGGCGTACCGGGTGGGAACCGAATCTATTATCTCTCCACGCCTCCCACGACATATTCCATCATTTCTGAGAATATCGGGCTTTCCGCCCAGGATGGGGGCTGGCGCAGAATCGTCATAGAAAAACCTTTCGGGCGGGATCTGGAGAGCGCTGGCAGGTTGAATGAACAGGTCCATCGCTATTTCAGTGAAGATCAGATTTACAGAATCGATCACTATCTTGGGAAGGAGACCGTTCAGGACATTTTGATGTTCCGCTTTGCCAATGCCATATTTGAACCGATATGGAACAGGCAGTATATAGATCATGTGCAGATTACTGCAGCAGAAACGCTGGGAGTTGAGCATAGGGCAGGCTATTACGACAACGCCGGCGTCTTAAGGGATATGTTTCAGAACCATATGATGCAGCTCCTTGCTCTCACTGCCATGGAGCCACCCGCAGCCTTCGAAGCCAATTCAGTGATCGATGAGAAGGTAAAGGTCTATAAATCTGTGCGACCTGTTTCACTTGATAATCTCAGGAACCACCTTGTTGTGGGACAGTATTCACAGGGAGAAATGGAGGGAGAACAGTTCCCGGCCTATAGGGAGGAGGAAGGTGTAAAGCCAGGCTCACAAACGCCAACCTATGCGGCGCTCAAACTTTACATCGACAACTGGCGATGGAAAGGCGTCCCCTTTTATCTCAGGTCAGGAAAGCGCCTCAAAAAACGTCACACCGAAATTGCTATTCAGTTCAAAGATGTCCCCCACCTTCTTTTCATGAACTTTATTAAAGAGAAGATAGGGCCTAATGTTCTTGTTTTTACCATCCAGCCTGATGAAGAAATTAAATTGACCCTTCAGACAAAGATGCCCGGCACAAGGGGCGGCCTGAGAGAAGTAATTATGGATTTCAAGTATGCTGATTTTTACAGAGGGGCGAGTATTGATGCCTATGAGCGAGTTCTAATCGATTGCCTCTCCGGAGATCATACCCTCTTTGTCCGCGAAGATGGCGTCGATGCGACGTGGAGATTGCTGACGCCAATGCTGGATGCCATTGAGAAAAATTCCAACATTTGTCCCGTTGAGATGTATGACTGTGGTAGTTCAGGCCCTGGCCTGGCCGATGAAATGATGACAAGGGACGGGAGACAGTGGCGAGGGCTGTAGTTTAAGGTAAAATTTCCTCTTCTTTATGAAGTATTAACTTCGAAAGGAATCTACTATTGATAAAATTGAACGGCTTGATGACTTCAGGTTGTACACAATGCCTGACAAATTATCGCCTAAATTACGTCCCAAGCTTGATGAGCCACCTCGCCACTTTCGGGAACCAGCCCGTAAAAAGCTTTTCCTTGTAATATTGATCACAGGCCCGCTTAACCGCCTGCGAGAGCGTCGGATAAACATGTATGGTCTGCGAGATAGTTGTAATAGGAAGTTTTGCTTTCATGGCCAGCACATACTCATGCAGCAGTTCACCGGCATGAGGCCCAAGAAGATGGGCGCCGATAAGACGGTTTTTCTTATCACATATAAGTTTTATCATGCCCTGTCCTTCACCCTCAATAATGGCTCTGTCCACATCGCTGAAGTGAAAACGGTAAACAGAGATATTTGACTCACCATATTTGTCCTTCGCCTCATCTTCTGTCAGTCCCACCCGTCCCAGTTCAGGGTCCGTATAGGTCACCCAGGGGACAACGCGGTAATCGGCCTTTCTGTTCACTAAAGGAAAAAGCGCATTACTGATAACCAGTCCGGCCTGATATTCCGCCGTATGGGTAAAGGCATAAGGCCCTGCCACGTCACCGCAGGAATAAATATTTTTCGCCGTTGTGCGCAAGGTTTCGTCGATTTTGATGCCCTTTCGCCTGTCATACTCCACACCGGCAGCCTCCAGGTTCAGGCCGTCCACATTGGGCGCACGGCCGATGGCAATCATCACTTCATCTACGGTGAATGTCTTGTCACCCGTCGGACAGCTGGCAGCGATGATCTTCTTGCTCCTCTCCACCTTGACTTCCTTCACTTCGGTGCAGGTGACAATTTCCATCCCTTCTTTTGCAAGGATTTCCTCCAGCTTATTGGAAAGTTCCTCATCCTCCCGGGGCAGGATCTGACCCATCTTTTCTATTACCGTCACCTTTGATCCAAGACGATGAAAGACCTGGGCAAATTCCATTCCGATGGGACCGGCACCGAGGATGGCTATCGACTCAGGCAGTTTCTCCAGCTTTAATGCCGTCACATTAGTAAGCGCACCTGCCTCTTTAAGGCCCGGGATGGGAAGGATAACCGGGCTTGAACCGGTGGCGATGAGAAATTTCCGCCCCCTGATCTTTTCACCATTGACCTCAAACGTATGGCTGTCTATAAATTGTCCACTGCCAAAAATGACATTGATTCCCATCTTCCTGAAACGTTCGGGATCATCATTGACAGCGATGGTATCCTGAACCTTTCTCATCTGCGCCATCACTTTCCCGAAATTGACTCTTAATGGCTCGCCCTCAAGACCAAACTCTTCCCCGCGCCGGACTAAAGAGGCTATTTTTGCTGAATGGACCAGCCTTTTAGTGGGCACGCAGCCATGATGAAGACAATCGCCACCCAATGATGCCTTATCAATGAGCGCCACACTGGCTCCCATCTGAGAAGCCCCTACCGATGTTACAAGGCCACCCACACCACCGCCTATAATGACGAGATCATATTTCTTCACGACTCACCTCTTAAATCAAAAACTTTGAAGTCATTGTAAAAGTCTAACAGAAAACGCTTAAATTACCACCTGTATGTATGATAATAATAGTCAACATTAGATTCACTCCAGCAGTATTAATTAATCCTTCAAATTGGAGACAGGAGAGTTAAAGGTTGCCATGGAAAATGACGAATCCAATGAAGTGGTTGAAGACCTCCTCCACGGGAAACTGAAAATCATCCAGAAAAAAGAGGGCTACCGCTTTTCTATCGATGCCATCCTTCTTGCCAATTTTGCAGGCACAAAAAAGCGTGACAGGATAATTGACTTGGGCACGGGCTGTGGAGTCATCCCCCTTGTTCTATCCTGGAAGAATCCAGAGAGCCATATTACAGGTCTTGAAATAGATCGTGAAACTGCCGGGATGGCTAAAAGAAGTGTTGAACTGAACGGGCTGATACAGAGAATTACAATTGTGCAGGGTGATGTCAGGGAGATTAAGGCCCATGTTGATGTGGAGTCCTTTGAGATTGCTCTTGCAAACCCGCCCTATGGCAGGCCGGATTCCGGGAGAATTAATCCATCTGACCAAAAGGCAGCAGCCAGGCATGAAATTTCAACAAGCCTCGATGATTTTCTCTCCGCCGCTGCCTATGCTGTCAGATACCGCGGACGTATCTTCATCATTTTTCCGGCCAAACGGCTTGCCGATCTCATAACAGGCCTAAAGAATAGAGGCTTTGAGCCGAAAAGAATGCAACTTGTTCATTCCAGAATGGGCGAGAAGGCAAAGCTCGTTCTCATGGAGGGGATAAAGAGGGGCGGGGCAGAGATGGAAGTGTTAGCCCCCCTTTACATTTACGACCGTGAGGGGAACTATACGCCGGAAATTAAAAAAATGTACAAATAATCTGCAATGATGCTTTCCTACTACTAAATAACTTTGTGAATGGGATTTTTGAGGATTACTGCTTGAATTAAAGAAAACGTGGAAGTGTCTGCCTAATTTTAAGCATTACCTGTATCATGGGCACAGTTCCCGGCAGTTCATTAAAATTGATAGTGTAAACCGGCTAATACCTGGTTTAATTCTACGTTAACGTTAGGTAATCTACCTTTAAATGTACTATCAGCATTCAGTTGTCCAGCCATACGATCATAACTGATACGACACTTCAATCCTTTTACTATATCAATTTGCATACCTATAGATAAGGGTATTACACCGCCCCTCCAATAATATTTACCAAATTTATTAAGCTGCCTTCGAGTAGACCAAAAACCCTCATATTCCTCAGTATAAACCAGCCATGCAATCCCGGTTTTAAAAAACATAGAGTTTCTATCATTAAATCGGTAGGTCAATTTTGGTGTAAGTATTATTGAAGAAAACTTCGCATGTTTTAGATCGGTTCTATTATCTGCTACATCATCGGTAGCCATAAACTTACCCTCTAAACCAAACCATTTAGTAAAATTATAACCTCCATAGAGGCCATATATAACAGTATTATTATTTTGAGTAAAAACATTATTAGTTTCCACCTTTGTAGAAGCATATCCAGTAAAGATCCCTGTAAACCAGCCTTTATCATCTATCTGAGTTTCAGCAGAACTAATATTAAATGAAAGTATCAGAAAAAGAATACCTGCTATTATTATTTCAAAAAACTTCCTATTTATCATTTTGCTTATAATCGCCCTCTTAAACGTTAATATAAATCCAGGAAAAACCATCTATTTATTAGCACCTATCACAAGAAGTATCTATAAAATATCTAGAGTATCTAGGGTCACATCTTAATTATTAAGCAAAAGGAGCAAAACTTAATAGTTAAGATGTGACCCTGGTTTCCTCTTCTTGGTGGGGGAGGATTAGTAAGGATGTCCTTCATCCCCCTTTGGTCATCCTGAGTCCCTCGGCACGCTCAGGATAGACATTGTCGAAGGATAAAGTGAGATCAGGAGGGATTAGCCTGACGTTATTTTTTTGCGCTTCGCCTCTTTAGTCAAAACCTTTTTAATCGCCTCTTTTATTTCTTTATTTTCAACCTTATCAACGAGGGCTGAAATTTCTTCTTTTTCCTTTTTAGTCAATGTGACTTTCTTTAGCTGTTCTGAAAGAGAAGGCTCAACAGCCTCTTTCTCTTTCTCCTTCACCGTCCCGAGCTTAAAATAAAGATTTTCTATACTATCCTTACCCAGCGCTTCATTTAACTTGTCTTTGATCTCTTCCTTAAGAAACTGAAGCTCCTGCAGCCAGCCATGGTCGGAGACGTAAACCTTGAGGACGCCATCCCTTAAAGCAAAGGGCTCTGTCCGTGACGCGATTTTTTCACCCACAACGCTGTCCCACAAATCCATCGCCTTACAGTCATCAATCCTTTTCTTGATTTTCCTGCTTACAAGGAGGCTATTCAGGATTCCTGAGATATTTTGTGGTGTTGATTTTTTGCGGAAGTTTTTTTTCATTTATT
>JADFVM010000273.1 GCA_015222555.1 Pseudomonadota bacterium | reverse complement strand
CTGCAGAGATTACATCACCTGCCTTATAGGCTGAGTATTTCATCTCATTTGCAAGGGTATCCCTTTTTTCATTGTCTAGATGTTGAAACGCAGGCACATGCGCGAGGAGAGCCTTTAATATCCTTTCTCTATAGGCCTTTTCCAGAGCGTCCTTTAGGTGAGGGGCAGATTGAAGAAGGGGCATTAAATCATACCGCCTTAATTCTAGAAGGGTGGAGGGTGTGGTGGCACGCACTGTTGCCTTTTCGTGGCCAGGCACTGCCTGGACTAAGCAACATTGCTTTGGGGTAATGATGAATTAAAATCTCTTTCTCTCATACAATGGGTATGATATAAATGTAAACATTTTGGAGGCTTTGCAGTAATGAGGACAAACGATAGTACAAAGGTTTCAGCTATAAAAGGTTTTTTCTATCCCTATAAAGGGCTTAAATTTCTTTTTTCAAACCCGCGACTTATCTCATTTGTTGCCATTCCCGTCGCTATTAATGCGCTGCTATACAGTTTTTTAATCTGGTATACACAATCGAAAATCAGCGGCTGGATTGAATCCCTTATTCCTACGGGTGACGCATGGTATTGGGCTATCCTCTATTATGTCTTCATAATATTGATGGGCGCCATTATACTTGTCATGGTTTTTTATACCTTTACACTGGTGGGCAATTTCATTCTTGCGCCTTTCAATGAAATTATTTCCGAGAGGGTGGAGTTGATTTACTCAGGTTCGGGTCTTGCCGAACACAGTTTTAGCCTGGGTGATTTTTTCGGCGACATGGTACGGTCATACAAGGCGGAAGGAGGGCGACTGCTGCTATATCTTGGCGGTTTTCTGCTGCTCCTGTTATTTAATCTCCTGCCGGGCATCGGGACGGTCATATACGGTGTCGTTGTGACGGTCTATTCTTTGTTTTTTCTCTGTTGGGAGTTTCTTGATTATCCCATGGAAAGGTGGCGTCTTACCTTCAGACTAAAACGTAGTTTTGCCTTTAAAAATATGTTCGTCTTCATTTTTTTTGGCGCCGGCTCGGCATGCCTGCTTATTATACCCTTTATCAATCTGGCAGCCATTCCTGTCTGTGTTATTGGCGCCACTCTCCTTTTTTGTGATCTGAAAAAATCAGGCCGTGTGCCGGCCTTGCTTGTGGGGGAGGAAAGTGTTGAAGAGGAGATGTGAAGAATAAGGGTAGGGTGGTATAGTAAAAGGGAAGGGATTTAGCAGCTTTCTCTAATTTTTAATTAATCTTTGGAATCCACGTCCTTTGGGCGTGGATTCTTTACTTATTAACCGTACTCTGACAGTTGTAACTCTATTTTTTCCATGACCTGCTGTAGAGATAATCCATCACAATGAATTGTCGTGTGAGCATACTTTTCGTAGAGAGGCCCACGTTCCTTGAAAAGCTCGTCCAGCGTCTGACCGGGTGCTCTGGCCACACCGCGGGAATCCATATCTGAAAAGCGCTTTTTTATTTCCTGCGAACTCAGATCAAGATGTATTAACAGGCCCGCAGATTTTAAATGGGCCATGCCATTTTCGCGATAGATGACACTGCCTCCCGTAGAAATTACGGTATTTTGTGCGTCCAGTTTAAGCAAAACTTCCTCTTCAATGGCAAGAAACCCTTTCATCCCCTTATCTTCGATGATTTCCTGAAGCGTTTTACCTTTACTCAGATGAATTAAATTGTCGGTGTCAATAAAGTCTTTTTCAAGCTTGAGGGCAAGCAACCGACCGGTTGTACTTTTCCCGGCGCCGGGCATGCCGATGAGGATAATATTGTTTTTGGAATTCACCCTGTTCATATTTTCCGCTTAATTAAGTTCTTTATTTGATGCAACATTGACGCTGCAGGCTGCATCTAACTATAAAGAAGAATATAGGGCACCTCTAATAATTCATGGACGGCATCTAAGAGTTTAAAAAAGCCAACTTCTGCGTTAAAAATTTTGCAAATAGACATGCTATTCGCTGCAATTTTTGCCTTGAATTCGATTTTTTTAATTCACTTAGCGACTCATCCAGAATTAATAGAGATACCCTGTATTATTTTATGAAAGCATGCTCAAAATACCCCGCGCTGTGCAGGTGGACGAATGGCATCCTTATAATCCCCTCTCCCTTGGTGGGATCTCGATGCTCGGATGAGTAGAGGGTTTTGAATAACAGATACCCACTCCCCGTTAGGGGATCAGCGGGGAGCATCACTAATGAAAAAAGATAATAACAGACAATATGCAGATATCCTTTAAAAACTAATCACTCTGCGTTATGATACGATATTCTTATGATAATGGAAAATGCAAAGAGGAAAACAATGTTTTACAGAAGAGTTAAAAGATGAATCTATACGCCTACATTATTCTGGTGGCACTGATTATAAATTATGTTCTCGATCTCCTTGCCGATTTCTTGAACCTCAAGGGATTGAAATCTGAACTCCCAAGTGAATTTGCGGGTGTCTATGACAGGGAGGCCTACGAGAAATCGCAGCATTATACGCGGGTTAAAACAAACTTTGGCTTTGTAACGGACGTCTTTGATTTTGTAATTTTGCTGGTTTTCTGGTTTGCAGGCGGATTTAACATTCTCGACTTGTATGTGAGGGGCTGGGGATACGGACCCGTGTGGACGGGACTCTTTTTTGTTGCCATTTTAATGGTTGTTAAAACATTGATTTTTTTACCTTTCTCCATTTATGACACCTTTTTCATTGAAGAGAAATTCGGTTTTAACAAAACGACAGCATCTACCTTCATTTTTGATGTGATCAAGGCTGTCATCCTGTCCATCCTTCTTGGCGGTCCACTACTGGCTGCAATATTATTCCTCTTTGAATACGCCGGACCGGGTGCCTGGCTGTATTGCTGGGCGGCTATCACATTATTTATTCTGATTATTCAATTTATTGCGCCCACATGGATTATGCCACTCTTTAATAAATTTACGCCTCTTGAAGAGGGTGAGTTGAGAGAGGCTATTATGGCTTATGCAAAGTCCGTCGGCTTTTCCCTTGAGAATCTCTTTGTCATGGATGGTTCGAAACGGTCCAGCAAGTCAAACGCTTTTTTCACCGGTTTCGGAAAGAATAAAAGGATCGCCCTTTTTGACACGCTCATAGAAAAACATACGGTGCAGGAACTGGTTGCCGTACTGGCACACGAAATCGGCCATTACAAGAAAAAGCATATTCTTCAGGGCATGGTCATAAGTATCCTCCATCTTGGCATCATACTTTACCTCCTCTCCATATTTATCAGCCATCAAGGCCTTTTTGATGCATTCTACATGGATAATCTGTCAGTCTATTCGGGGTTCATATTTTTTTCCCTGCTCTTTACACCCATTGAAATGGTCCTTTCTCTTTTTATGAACATGCTTTCCAGAAAAAATGAATATGAGGCCGACCGTTTTGCGGCAGATACCACAGGGATGGCAGACAAATTAATCGACGCCCTTAAAAAGCTCGCGGTACATAACCTGGCCAATCTGACGCCCCATCCTTTTTATGCCTTTCTGAACTATTCTCATCCTCCTCTCATGGAAAGGATTCAGAGTCTGAGAAAACAGAAGTAGGGAACTGAATAACAGAATAATAATTCTACATTATTCCGGAAACATTACTTTACATCTGTAAAAGCTCTGCTAAACTTATTGTGAGATGTTGCATCTATTATAATATGGCGTGAGGGGATAATTCTATGACAGGTATCATAATTATACTGCTGGCAACCTGCTTTTTGGCCTATTCAAATGGCTCCAATGATAATTTCAAGGGAGTAGCTACTCTCTTTGGAAGCAAAACGATAAATTATAAAAAGGCGCTATGGTGGGCCACAATTACAACCTTTGCCGGTTCAGTAACATCAGTATTTTTTGCAGCCACACTGGCAAAGCGTTTTTCAGGTAAGGGCCTTGTCCCCGACATGATCGCTGCTTCACCCGATTTTCTCTTAGCTGTTATTATTGGTGCGGGCTTGACAGTAATTATTGCCACATTAACGGGTTTTCCCATCTCAACGACACATAGTCTAACGGGAGCGCTTGTTGGCGCTGGCATTATGGCCGTAGGAAGAGAGGTGAATTTTAACCTTCTTGGCAGCGCTTTTGTCCTGCCACTTTTCTTAAGTCCATTCATCGCTCTTTCACTAGGTGCTATATGTTATCTTTTCTTTCGCACTTTGAGGTTACGATTGGGGATTACAAAGGAATGGTGTCTTTGTGTGGGGAAGACAACATCTGTAGTGCCTATACCTCAGCCGGCTTCGGCTATTTCTTTTGAAACCACAGCGACTATGGATGTCTCCCTGGACAGCCAGGACAGCTGTTCTCAGCGCTATTCAGGCAGAATGATGGGCATCAGTATTCAAAAGGCCATGGATTTCGCCCACTTTATCAGTGCAGGCGTTGTTTGTTTTGCGAGAGCGCTTAACGATACCCCTAAAATTGCAGCCTTATTTCTAGCCGCCGGCGCTACCGGAATTCACATAGGAATGACGACCGTAGGTGTCGCCATGGCAGTGGGCGGACTTATTAATGCCAGGAAGGTGGCTGAAACGATGAGTAAAAAGATAACAACCATGAATCATGGACAGGGGTTTTCGGCAAATCTTGTCACAGGCATCCTCGTCATCTTTGCCAGCAAGCTCGGCATCCCCGTTTCCACAACCCATGTTTCAGTCGGTTCCATCTTTGGAATAGGACTAATAACAGGTCAGGCGAACAGGCGAGTCGTTTCTGAAATACTGATGTCATGGGTATTAACGCTGCCAATAGCAGCAGCTTTGAGCATGGCTGTTTATTGGATGTTGGCAGGTTAAGCTGGAATTTATATAGAAATTTTATCTTTTTATTATAATAGAAAAATTGCAAGACTGCTGGCGTGGTGTGGTGTTTTAATTTATTGCTTGTTCCGGTGACTTGTTTCCGATCTTTTCCATGAGAACAAAGATTTCGTCTTCCAGCTTTTCCAGTTCTGAACTTGCTTTCACTTCATTCTGGACGATGTTTTTCCAATCACTTGCTTCAATGTTAACACCATAGCGATAAAGGGGCTCTTGTCTTTTGGACTCGATGATTAGAGCGCTGACTTTCTCATCGTTGAGATTGTGCCCCTTGGATATGAGAAAAACCTTTTTTCTTTCAAGGTCAAGAGGCGTCCGGATCATATCAGCTATTTTCAGGGCTTCATCGGTGTCATTATCCGCTGACTTATTTAATTCATCAAGAAGCATAAGGTTTAACTGACTTTCCAGCAGGAAGTCATTTTCAGTGCCATTGATAGTGGAAACAATTTGTCCTGAAAAAGTTGTATTGCCCTTTTTGAAATTGATCTGTGGTGACTCTATGAGGTGATCACAGAAAAAGTTAAAACCATATTCGCTCCAGTCCTGAACTTTAATTGATTTCCAGTCATTATTGATTTTGACCATAAACGTCAAATAGGTGTGACTGAATCTCGGCTTTCTTCTCAGCTTACTTTTGTCATCTATCTTATTCATAGTTCTCACCCTGTCAATTTAATCGTTTTGGGGCGAATTCCCCCTAGCTTGCAACGCTTTGTCATTCCCGTGAAGACGGGAATCCAGTCATCTACAAATCTGGATTCCGGGTCTCAAGCCCGGAATGCCAACCGAATAGCCCGTCAGCTTGCAAATGTAGAGACAGATTGAATCTGTCTCCCCGGGACATCATTAGACGCATACAATGCGTCTCTACTCATGACAGAAAAGGGCAAACATTTACATGTTTATAGTCACGCGAAGCCTGCTCTGAGTTTACCGCAGAGCCCGTCGAAGGGCCTATTTTATTTGAGCAACAGCCCGTCAAGGTCAGGCAAAAAGCCAGGGCGCCTCCTGTTGCCTGCGTTTTTCATAATCCTTAATTTTATCAGCTTCTTTAAGTGTGAGGCCGATATCGTCAAGTCCTTCCATAAGGCAGTGCTTGCGGAAGGGGTCTACCTCAAAGGCAAAGACGCTTTTGTCCGGCGTGATTACCTTTTGTTCTGCCAAATTGATATTCAATTGATAACCGGTATTATCTTCACATTCTTTAAACAATTGATCTACTGCCTCTGCGGGAAGAATAATTGGCAAAATACCGTTTTTGAAACAGTTGTTATAAAAAATATCGGCAAAACTGGGTGCAATAATACACCGGAAACCATAATCCAGAAGCGCCCATGGGGCATGTTCCCTCGATGAGCCGCAGCCGAAATTTTCCCGAGCGAGCAGAATCGTTGCGCCCTGGTAGCGTTCTTCATTGAGATTGAAATCAGGATTTTTGGGACGATTCGTACAGTCCATCCCCGGCTCACCTCTGTCCAGATAACGAAGTTCATCGAAGAGGAAGGGGCCGAAGCCTGTCCGCTTGATGGACTTTAGAAACTGTTTTGGTATGATGGCGTCTGTATCCACATTCGCTCTATCCAGTGATGCAACTAATCCATCCAATATATTAAATGCCTGCATTATAATCCTCTCTAAGTGCTTATGTTCTTTGATTTTAGTACCTTAGAAATTATTTTCTGTGTTTTTCTGGCAGAAAATGATTTAGTGAAGGTACTTATCCGGTTTATCCGGGTTAGGCCATGTTACGCACATCGACAAAGTGGCCGGCGATGGCTGCTGCTGCTGCCATTTCCGGTGACACAAGATGGGTGCGTCCACCTGCACCCTGACGACCTTCAAAGTTTCTGTTGCTTGTAGAAGCACAGCGCTCTCCCGGTTCAAGCTGGTCACTGTTCATGGCCAGGCACATGGAACAGCCCGGATCACGCCATTCAAAACCGGCCTCTTCAAAGACCTTGTCCAGACCTTCCTCTTCTGCCTGCCTTTTTACAGGGCCGGAGCCGGGAACAACGAGTGCCAATTTCACATTATCTGCCACCTTATTTCCCTTTGCAATCTTGGCAGCCGCGCGTAGGTCTTCAATCCGTCCGTTAGTGCAGGAGCCGATAAAGGCTTTGTCGATCTTAATTTCAGAAATAGGCGTGCCTGCCTTTAAGCCCATATACTCAAGTGCTCTTTCCCATCCTTTTTGCTGGGTTTCGTCCCTGGCATCACTAAGGGCAGGGATGGCGCCTGTGATGGAAACCACCATTTCCGGCGATGTCCCCCACGTTACCTGCGGCTCGATATCTTCAGCCTTCAGGTTTAATTCTGCATCAAAGACGGCATCATCATCTGAATAGAGGGTCTTCCAGGCCGATACCGCCTTTTCCCACTGGTCATCTTTGGGGGCAAAGGGTCGTCCCTTCACATAATCAATGGTAACATCGTCGGCGGCCACCATGCCGCTTCGTGCGCCTGCCTCTATGGCCATATTACAAAGTGTCATTCTGCCTTCCATCGACAAGGCTCTCACGGCGGAACCTGCAAATTCAATGGCATAGCCCGTTCCACCGGCTGTGCCGATCTTTCCTATCACATAAAGTGCAATATCCTTGCTTGTCGCTCCTTGCTGGAGTTCTCCCTCCACATTGATGCGCATCACCTTCGGTTTTTTCTGAATGAGGCACTGCGTGGCAAGTACATGTTCCACTTCCGATGTGCCGATACCCATGGCAATGGAGCCGAAAGCGCCATGTGTTGATGTATGAGAATCGCCGCAGACCACAGTCATTCCGGGTAGTGTCAATCCCTGCTCGGGAGCAACGACATGGGCAACGCCCTGGCGATCATCATCCATGCCGAATTCCATAATATTAAATTCTGCACAATT
>JADFVM010000272.1 GCA_015222555.1 Pseudomonadota bacterium | reverse complement strand
CGGGATAAAGAGATTGGAAGATATCGGACTTGAGTGGCGTTTGAAGAGAACGAAATAGTTCTATAAATATATTTCAACAAATTAGAAAAATCAGCAATACTTCTTCCTGTACTAGTGATTTTTCAACTAACTCAACTTATACAACATTTCAACCAGTAATCATCGCCCTTAGATTATTCAATCTCTCCAAGTCCATTTTTTTACCACCTGTTAATTCTGAACCTGAAGTAGTAATAATACATCCTAATAACAAGTGATTTTCATTTTACTGCTTGCAGGATTTTATGAGATAAACTAAATAGATCAATTTCAAAAGAGATGCCCTAATGTCTTTACCCGACAACACAAAAAGAAGAAAATTTTCTAATTGGTCTCTTCTGGTTTGCATTATCGTTGGTGGATTAATAGCCATTGGAACAGCCCACACGCTAAATTTGCCTTCAAAGATTGCAAAGGGATTAAAGGCCCAAAAAGTCATCCAAATGCTGGATGCCATGAGACGCCCTTTCCTTATGATCAAAGATGCCGAGATCGAGCTGATCAAGACGGGGGATGTCGGATTGGCTTCCGAAAACTTCGCCAGGGCCATAAAGTCAGCAGACACACTTCTTGACAAATATCTGCAGTTATCACAGTACAACGCGGAAGTAAGCAAAAGGGTCAAGGGGTTAAAGGAAGAGTATGGCAAGTGGATGGTTGAAGAACGCCATCTCTTCGAACACTATTCTGAAATCTTACTCCATGGTGATGAAATCGTACTGAAAGAACATTTTATTGCCAAGCTGAGTAAAGCCTCATCATGCTTTATGGATACCATGAACCGGTTAGGTGACGGCGAGGTCCCGATTCATAATGATATGGATGTTGGAAGCGAGGCTACACGCCTCTTAATGGTTCTTTCAGGTTTCTTCTTTTTATACCTGATAGGATTGATGTTCTTTTATCAGAGTGTCAAAAAGCGAGAAATAAGCCAATCATACGATCAATTAAAGAAAGAAGCTGAAGAGCGCAAGCGGACGAAGGAAGGATTACGCAAAAGTGAAGAAAGATACCGTAAACTTTTTCATTCCTCGACTGACGCCATTATAATACATGATTTAGAGGGAAACATGCTTGATGCAAATGAAGAGGCACTGGAACTCTTTGGATATAATGAATCAGAGATGAAGTTGCTCACAGCTCATGACATCCAACCATCCTATGCTTATTCACCAACAGCCAAGTCATGTGAAGAGCTTGCATTGGCTGGCAATGTTCATTATGAAGTTGCCTATAAGAAGAAGAATGGCGAAATATTCAAGGCAGAAGTTTCAGTCGGTCGCTTTGAAGTTGAGGGGAAGGAAGTGATTCAGGGAATCATACGCGACATCACCGATCGCAAAAAGGCGGAGGAAAACCTTGAAAAGGCAAAACAGAAAGCTGAGGCCGCAAGCAGGGCCAAAAGCGAATTTCTGGCAAACATGAGTCATGAGATAAGAACACCCATGACCAGCATTATAGGCATGGCAGAACTCCTTTCAGAAACAAAGCTCAATGAAGAACAGATGGAATTTGTTGACCGCCTTATAAAATCGGGAGATTCACTTGTCAGGATTATCAATGACATCCTTGACCTCTCAAAGGTAGAGGCCGGGTTAATTGAGGTGGAAGAAATTAATTTCAGTCTTGCCGGAGAGATTGAAAAGGTTCTTTCCATATTCGAGGTCAAGGCAGTCAAAAAGGGAATTAAACTGAAAAAAGTAATTTCTCCTCATGTACCAGACTATCTTTTGAGTGATCCGGTTCGCCTGAGGCAGGTTCTTGTCAATCTTGTCGGCAATGCGCTTAAATTTACAGAGAGTGGAAAGATAACAATATCAGCTGAATATGAGGAGCCATCTGATTGTGTTGAAACATGCAATCTCCTTTTTTCCGTCAGAGATACAGGCATTGGAATACCGGAACATAAGCGGGATGCAATCTTCGCAGAGTTTTCCCAGGGAGATTCTTCAACGACACGCACCCATGGCGGTACAGGGCTTGGTCTTGCGATCTCAAGAAAGCTTGTTGAGTTGATGGGAGGTCGTTTGGAGGTAAAAAGTAAAGGGGGTGAGGGAAGCACATTTTATTTTACCCTGAATATGAAAATAGGCTTCCATGAGAAAGAGCCGGATAGAGAATCAACCGTCTCCTTGACTATAAGCAAAGAACAACCGCTTAACATCTTGCTGGCTGAAGATGCAGAAGACAACCGGCTGCTGGTTAAAGCCTTTCTGAAAGATACGTCTCATAAGCTGGACATGGCGAAAAACGGTGAGGAGGCGGTTGAGATGTTCACCGCCGGCGAATATGACCTGGTCCTGATGGATATGCAGATGCCTGTAATGGATGGCTACACGGCGACAAGGGTTATCAGAGGGTGGGAGAACAGAAATGAAAGAAAGGCGATACCTGTCATTGCCTTTACCGCCCATGCCCTGAAAGAAGAGGCAGAGAAATGCCTTGAAGCGGGCTGCACGGCTCACCTATCCAAGCCGATCAAAAAGCAGGACCTAATAAAAACCGTTCAATCCTACAGTTTAACCAATTCATAACGATATTATTCTAAAGAATTAATGAATCCGTGTAATTTCAAGTCTGATATTTGTTGATTTTTCTCTGTAATTATCATTTTTTAATCTTTAAAATTTTGAGCACTTGTAAGTGTAACAAAGAGAGGAAATCATGGATGTAAAAGATAGTAACGGCACCGCACTGGATGAAGCGGATTCCGTACAGGTCATTAAGGATTTAT